>NZ_JBMDKJ010000021.1:0-110896 GCF_057809655.1 Niveispirillum sp. FG148 | reverse complement strand
CCATAGATAACCATCTGATATTAAAGGAATGTCGCACTTCAAAATAGAACCCACCGGCGGCAATCCGCTACGGTGATAAGTTACATTATGGAAATTATAACAGCATCTGCCGGCACCGTTCACTCCCGTGTGGCAAGCTGTGGTGGCAGATAGATGCTGAGATAGGACACCACAGCCAGGATGGCCTCATCCAGCGCTTCCTGTGTCACCTGATCGTGGTCGGCCACCGACAGGGAGAAAAAGACGTCGGCGATCAACAGCGCCTTGAAGAACAGCTCACGCGAGTCGGCCAGTTCCGGCAGCAGGAACTGCTTCTTCACGGCCATCCACAAGGCGGTGCCAAAGCGGAAATCTTCCTTGCAGGCCGCACTCTTGATGTCCGGTGGCGTGTGGGGACCCAGCATCAGCTTGCGGGCGGCCGGGTCCTTGTTGAAGGCCGACTGGTGGTGGATCAGGGACGCCTTGATCAGTTCCTGCCAACTGGAGACGCGCGGCAGGTCCAGATCCTCCGACGCCTGCTGGGTGGCGATCATCCGCGCCAGTTCACGCCACAGCTCCATGATGTCGCCGAAAAAATGGTAGGCCGAAGACAAGGGTATCCCCGCAGCCTCCGCAACGGCCGCCATTCCCACCTGATCCAGCGGTAGCTCGCCCAGCACTTGCCGTGCAGCGGCCAGCAGCTCCGCCCTCCTCGCCCGCCCCCGCGCCTGGGTCGCCCGGCTGCTCGAAGCCCGTGGGGTACCGACCGCACCTGCCATATTCGTCCTCAATCGAATTCAAACTTCTGACGACCGTTCTTTCGGCTCATCTTTCCCGCTTGACAACAGAAAAAGCAAACCCCAGAATTCGAAAAAATTCGAATTAGGGGGGCCAAATGAGGAAACTAATGGCGCTCCCGGCCGCTTTTGCGCTGTGCACCTCCGTGCACGCGCAAAATCTTGGCCCGGGAAATTCGGAAGGGGAAGGGTTAATTGAAATCATCGTGACAGCGCAGAAGCGAGCGCAGGGATTGCAGGAGGTTCCGGCGTCGGTCACGGCCTTGGGAGAGGACGCGCTGGCATCCATCGGTCGACAGGATGTCACGGCCCTTGCGGGGCAGATTCCCTCGCTTCAGGTCAACCAGTACAGCCCGACGATCACGATCTTCAACCTGCGCGGCGTCAGCCAGAACGACTTCGCCGACAGCCAGGAAGCGCCGATCGCCTTTTATTCCGATGAAGTCTACATTTCCGCTCTGGGTGCCATCAGTGGGCAGACCTTCGACCTTGAACGGGTGGAAGTGCTGCGCGGGCCGCAGGGCACCTTGTTCGGCCGCAACGCGACCGGCGGCCTGATCCAGATTGTTTCCGCCAAACCCACCGACCGTTTCGAAGGGTTTCTGACAACGACCGTCGGCAGCTACAGCCAGATCGCCACCGAAGGCGCCGTCAGTGGTCCTTTGAGCGACCGGGTCCGGGGGCGCCTTGCCTTCACGACCAACCATCACAAGGGCTATATCGAAAACCGCATCGGGGCGGACCTGGGAAACTCGAAATTCTACGGGATCAGACCCCAGCTGGCGGTCGATGTCGGCGAGGATGGCGAGCTGACCTTGAAGGTTCAGCATCTGCGCAACGATCATGAGCGCAGCGGCGGCCTTTACTCCCACGTCGCCGCCCATCCCGACGCGAACGGGCTGGGCGTGGCGGTGGGCGCCACCGAGGATTATTACGGCACGGGCCCCGGCGCCGATCCGTTCGGGTACCGCGAACCGGACAGCGATCCCTTCACGGCCTCCAACGACCGTATCGGCGCTTTCGACCGCAAGCTGTCCAGCGCCACGGCGCGCTATACCCAGAAGGTGGGGGAGATCGACCTGACCTCCGTCACCGATTACCAGGAACTGCGCAAATCCTACGGCGAAGATACCGACATGTCGCCTGACGGGATCTTCAATTTCGATACGCATCAGAAGCTGAAGCAGTTCTCCCAGGAACTGCGTCTGGCCCAGGATACGGATCGTTATAACTGGCTGGCCGGCGCCTATTTCCTGTCGATCCGGTCGGACAATGCCTATGCCATCACCTCCCCGCTGAGCATTCTGCCGCAGCAGAATTATGGCGGGCGGCTGAAGACGGAGAACTGGTCCGGGTTCGGGCAGTTCGAATATAACCTGACCGACACCGTCTCCGCCGTGGTCGGTGGGCGCTATTCAAGCGACGTGAAGACTTATGATTTCGCCCATAAGACGGACGGGATCGGCGATTTCACCTTCAATCAGACGACCAACCCCGCGCTCGCCCGCCGTACCTTCCATGACTGGTCGGGCCGGCTGGAACTGAACTACAAGCCCACCAAGGACACGCTGTTCTATGGCGGGGTCAATCGCGGCACCAAGAGCGGCGGGTTCGGCACACAGGCCTTCACGCCGATCGACCCCAACACCATCCCGTTCGGCAGCGAGAAGCTGACCAGTTACGAGATGGGAGCCAAGCTGACGCTGGACCGCACCACCAAGTTCAACACGGCAATCTTCCATTACGATTACAAGGATTATCAGGCCTTCTCCATCGTGGCGCTGTCCCAGTTCATCCGCAACAATCCGGCCCGCGTGACGGGGGCGGAATTCGAACTGGTCAAACAGCCCGTCAAGGGCCTGACCTTGCAACTGTTCGGCACCTATCTCGACACCAAGGTGAAGGATATCGTGCTGCCATCGGGTGCCGTCGCCGACCGGGAACTGCCCCAGGCGCCCGAACTCAGCCTTGGCTGGATGGTGCGTTATGAATTCGCGCTGGGCAGCGGCAGCCTGGCCCTGCAGACGGACTGGAAATACGACAGCGCGCAGTTCTTTTCGACCTTCAATGCCCCGATCGATCATGAAGGTGCCCGTGCGGTCGGCAATGCCCGCATCGCCTACATGTTCGATGACGGGACCGAAGCAGCGGTCTTCGCCAACAATATCCTGGACCGCCGCTACCGTATCTACAACCTTGACCTGTCCAGTGCCCTTGGCATCTCCAACCAGGCCTATGCAAGGCCGCGATGGCTGGGCGCCAGCCTGACTGTCCGTTTCGATTAGGGTCGACAGCACCAGAATTCGACGTGCCGACGATCATTGACCCCTTAGCAAGGACCCGAGCATGCGAATTTCCAAGGCAATGTCCATTTCCGCCATCGCAATCCTTGGAATGACGGGTGCGGCCAGTGCACAGGACGCCGCCGCCGGCGCCCGGCTGTTCGCGGCAAAGTGCCAGGCCTGCCATCAGGTGGACCCGGCCAAGGGGTCGGGCATGGGCCCTAATCTGGCGGGCGTGGTCGGACGGAAGTCCGCCACCCTGCCGGGATATAATTATTCGCCCGCCATGAAGGGGGCCAATCTGGTCTGGGACAATGCCAGCCTGGATATCTACCTGAAAGCGCCGCAGACCGCCGTCAAGGGCAACCGGATGACATTCGCCGGCATCGCCGACGCCCCGCAGCGGGCCGACCTGATCGCCTTCCTGGCCACAAAGAACTAGCCTCTGACCGGAGGATTCCGCTATGTCCCGCCTTCCCCTGATCGCCCTCTGCGCAGCCCTGGCCCTGGCAGGACCTGCCCGTGCCGAATTGCAGGCCGAACAATTGTCGGTCGAAGCACTGCCGGAAAAACTGCCGCCCCATTGGGTATGGGTCAATGACGTCGCCTTTTTCAACATGGCCGACGGCAGGGCCTATCTGATCGACGCGGATACCGGCCGCTTTGCCGGAATGGTCAGCGGCGGCTATGGTCATGGCACGCTGGGCCTGGACCCGCGCGGCAACCGGTTCGTCGTGCCCGCCACCTTCTATTCGCGGGGATCGCGCGGGGATCGCACCGACGTGCTGACCCTTTACGATACGAAGAACCTGGCGCCGGGGACGGAAATCGTCATCCCGCCCAAGAAGTTCAGCGGCATCCCCTTTGTCGGCAATTCCACCCTGACCGACGATGGCCGTTTCGCCCTGATCTATAATTTCACCCCCGAACAGTCGGTGACGGTGGCGAACCTGGACAAGGCTGCGGTGGTGGGGGAATACCCGACGCCGGGCTGCGGCCTGATCTACCCGGTCGGCCCCCGCCGTTTCATGATGCAATGTGGCGATGGGTCCATGCAGCTGGCATCCATGGATGCCGACGGCAAGGTGACGCTGGGGGGCGTGTCCAAGCCGCTCTGGACCCAGGAGGATCTGGCGACGGAAAAGGCCGTGCGCGTGGGCGACAGCCGCTGGATGTTCTTCACCTATAACAGCCAGGTGATCATCGTCGATGGCGCCGGCAAGGAACCGAAGGTCGTCGACCAATGGTCGCTGGTCGGGGCCAATTCCGACGGCTGGCGCGTGGGCGGCCTGCAGCCCAGTGCCTACCACAGCACACAGGGCCGGCTTTACGTGCTGATGCATCAGGGTGGGCCGGAAACACGCAAGGACCCCGGCAAGCAGGTCTGGGTCTTCGACCTGAAGACCCGTAAGAAGATCCAGCAGATCGACCTGGAGGCGGCCGCCACCTCCATCGCCGTCAGCCAGGATGCCAAGCCGCTGCTCTATGCGGTCGAGTTTGGGGTCCCTGCCCTCGCCATCTATGACGCGGCCAGCGGCAAGAAGCTGCGCGCGGTCGACCAGTTGGGCCAGACCCTGACCGTCATCCAGCCCGCCCCCGTCCAACCCGCCAGCATGGGAAGGTAGCCGATGCCCGTCGATCCGGTCTTTCCCCTGGTGATCAAGGCGGGCATGGCACTGCTGTTCGCCTTCGCTGCCTGGCATAAGCTGCGCGACTGGCCGCGTATCGCTGCGGTCATCAGCGGATATCGCCTGTTTCCGCGCGCAGCCAGCCGTCCCGTGGCCGCCATTCTGGCGGTGCTGGAACTGGCCACTGCGGTGGGGGTCCTGCTGTCGCCGGTCGCCCTCTGGCTGGCGGCCGGGCTGCTGGCCGCCTATGCCGCCGGCATCGGATTCAACATTCTGCGCGGCAATGACCGGATCGACTGCGGCTGCATCGGTTTCGCCGCACCACGGCCGCGGCTGCGCTGGGCCATGGTCATCCGCAACGCGGTCCTGGCCGGGCTGGCGCTGCTGGCGGCATTCCAGCCGGTCACGGACCGGTCCCTGGTCTGGATCGATTATCTGAGCCTGCTGGCCGTGCTGCCGGGTGCCGCCCTGCTCTATGCCGCGTTCGAAACCGCCATTTCCCTGCCCTCCCGCGGAGCTGCGTCATGATGGAAGCCCTCTATGTCGCCCTTGTCCTGCAATGGGTCATCATCCTGGCCCTGGCGGCGGCCGTCGTGGCGCTGTTCCGGCAGGTCGGCATGCTGCATGAACGGCTGGGCCCTGTCGGCGCCCTGGTTCTGCCGGGCGGACCCAAGGCCGGTGCCAAGGCCCCGCATTTCGCCCTGCGCGCCATTGACGGCCGCCAGGTGGTGATCGGCCAGGAAGGCGGGGCCAAATCCACGCTGCTGTTCTTCCTGTCGCCCACCTGCCCCGTCTGCAAGACCCTGATCCCCATCATCAAGCGGGTCGCAGCAGACGAACGCAGCCGGCTGGACGTCGTCCTGGCCAGCGACGGGGACGAGGCTGCACAGCAGCTGATGATCCGGCAGCACAAGCTGGAGGAATTCCCCCTGGTCCTGTCGACGGAACTGGGCATGGCCTATGGCGTATCCAAGCTGCCGCACGCGGCCCTGATCGGGCCCGACGGCAAGCTGGCCGCCACCGGCCTGGTGAATAACCGCGAACATCTGGAAAGCCTGCTGACGGCCCAGGATCTGGGCGTCGCGTCCTTGCAGGAATTCGTGACCAAGACCGCGCAGGACCGCGCGAAGATTGAAAGCGTTGGGAGGTAAGACCGTGACGAGACTGGATCGCATCACAGAAATTCTCGCCCGGCAGGCCGCAAAGTCGATTTCCAGGCGCAGTATCCTGGGCCGCATCGGCGCGCTTGCCTCCGCCGCCAGCCTGCCGGCGCTGCCCGTGGCAAGGGCCGCGGCCCAGGGAGCCAAGGCGCCGCCCGGGGAAACCGGCGACCCGGCGTCGTGCGATTACTGGCGCTATTGCGCCATCGACGGGTTCCTTTGTTCCTGCTGCGGCGGGTCGGTGTCGTCCTGCCCGCCGGGGACGGAACCATCACCCATCACCTGGGTTGGCACCTGCCGCAACCCGGCCGATGGCAAGGACTATGTCATCTCCTACAATGATTGCTGCGGCAAGGCGGCCTGCGGACGCTGCATCTGCAATCGCAATGAAGGCGACACGCCCGTCTATCAGCCGCAGGGCGCCAACGACATCAACTGGTGCCTGGGGACGCAGGCCGGCATCGTCTATAACTGCTCGACGGCGGTCGTGCTGGGCGCGGCGGGCTGATGCGATGCGACGGGCACTCACCATCGCCTGTCTTGCCGCCGCGCTGACCCTGCCGATGGCGACAGCCCAGCCGCCATCGCGCAGTCCGCGCATCAATTACATGACCAATTGCCAGGGCTGCCACCTGCCGGGGGGCGAGGGCATGTATGGCAAGGTGCCGCCGATGCGCGGCCACCTGGCCAATTTCCTGACGGTTCCGGGCGGGCGCGAATTTCTGATCCGCGTGCCCGGCGTGGCCAATTCGACCCTGAATGACGATGACCTGACGGCCCTGATGAACTGGCTGGTCCCGACCATGGGACCGGACGTGCCGGACGGGTTCGCGCCTTACACCACCGATGAAATCAACCGGCTGCGCCATATGCGTCTGCAGGACGTGAATAGCGTGCGCGCCGCCCTGATCGAGCAGATGTCCGCCGACCGTCGCGCCGCGATGCTCGGTGCGGCAACCCGCTGACAACAAGATCTCACCATAGGGAGAGAGCCTGCCATGAATGGCAATTTCGCTCTGACCATTGACGGCCATCCGATGGCCGGAAGCGGCACCTACGATGTCCGCGATCCGGCCACAGATGCCGTTGTCGCCGCGGCACCCGCCGCCTCTATCGACCAGCTGGACGCGGCCGTGGCGGCCGCACGCAAGGCCTTTCCCGCCTGGGCCGCCCGGTCGGCAGCCGACCGCAAGGCCGCCATATCCAGGATGGCGGACATCATCGAGGCCAACGCCACGGAGCTGGCGGAACTGATCACCCGCGAACAGGGCAAGCCGCTGGCCGGCCTTGGTTCCCAATGGGAAATCGGCGGTGCCATCGCCTGGACCCGGCATACGGCCAGCCTGGACTTGCCCGCGGAGATCATCCAGGACGATGCCGGCGGAAGGGTGACCCTGCATCGCAAGCCCCTCGGCGTCGTCGGCTCGATCACGCCCTGGAACTTCCCGGTGATGATCGCCATCTGGCACATGATGCCGGCGATCCTGGCCGGCAATACATTGGTCCTGAAGCCCTCCCCCTACACGCCGCTGGCCACGCTGCGCCTGGGTCAATTGCTGCAGGAGGCGTTGCCGCCCGGCGTGCTGAACGTCGTGTCGGGTCTGGACACGATCGGCCAGGCCATGGCCGACCATAAGGGCATCGACAAGATCGTCTTCACCGGTTCGACCGCCACGGGCCGCAAGGTCATGGCCAGCAGCGCCGCCAACCTGAAGCGGCTGACCCTGGAACTGGGCGGCAATGATGCCGGCATCGTGCTGCCCGATGCCGACCTGGATGCCCATATCGACAAGCTGTTCTGGGGCATCTTTATCAATAACGGTCAGACCTGCGCGGCGCTGAAGCGGCTTTATGTCCATGACAGCCTGTATGACGCCGTCTGTGACCGGCTGGTCGCCTATGCCGGGAACATTGTCACCGGCAACGGGCTGGACGCCGGCAGCCATCTGGGGCCCGTGCAGAACCGCATGCAGTTCGAACGGGTGAAGCAGTTGGTCGAACGGGCAAAGCAGGAAGGGGCCCGCGTTCTGTGCGGCGGTGAACCCGCCGAGGGGCCCGGCCTGTTCTATCCCGTGACCATCCTGGCCGATGCAAGCGACGGCATGGCCATCGTGGATGAGGAACAATTCGGCCCCGCCGTGCCCATCATCCGCTTCACCGATATCGAGGATGTCATCGCCAGGGCCAATGCCAGCGAAAGCGGCCTGGGCGGTTCCATCTGGTCGCAGGATCTGGAAAAGGCGCGGGCCCTGGCGGCCCGGCTGGAATGCGGCAGCGTCTGGATCAACAATCACGGCGCCATCCGGCCCGATGCCCCGTTCGGCGGCGTCAAGCAGTCCGGTATCGGCCTGGAATTCGCCAGCCTGGGTCTGGCCGAATTCACCTGCGTGCAGGTGATCCACTCATGATCGCGACGCTGCACCCCATTGAGCGGGCGTCCGTGGATGAATTGCGGGCGCTGCAACTGGACCGGCTCCGCTGGTCGCTGAACCATGCCTATAAAGGCAACCCGCGTTACCGGGCCAAGTTCGATGCGGCCGGCGTTCATCCCGACGACCTGCGGTCGCTGGATGATCTGGCAAAGTTCCCCTTCACAACCAAGACCGACCTGCGCGACGCCTATCCGTTCGATTTCTTCGCCGTGCCGCAGGACAAGGTGGCGCGCATCCACGCTTCCTCCGGCACAACGGGCAAGCCGGTCGTCGTCGGCTATACCAAGAACGATCTGGAAACCTGGGCGCAGCTGGTGGCACGGTCGATCCATGCCGCCGGCGGCCGCAGCGGCATGAAGGTCCACATCGCCTATGGCTATGGCCTGTTCACCGGTGGCCTGGGTGCCCATGGCGGGGCGGAGGCATTGGGTTGCACCGTCATCCCCATGAGCGGGGGGCAGACGGAAAAGCAGATCCAGCTGATCGCCGACTTCCGGCCCGACATCATCATGGTCACGCCCACATATCTGCTGGCGATGATCGACGAATATCACAAGCGCGGCCTGGACCCGGCCCAGACGTCGCTGAAGATCGGCATCTTCGGCGCCGAACCCTGGACCGAGGCCATGCGGCGGGAGATTGAAGGCGCGTTCGCCATCACCGCCACCGATATCTATGGCCTGTCGGAGGTGATGGGGCCGGGCGTCGCGCAGGAATGCGGCATCGCCAAGGACGGCCCCACCATCTGGGAGGATCATTTCTATCCGGAGATCATCGATCCGGAGACGGGCGCCGTGCTGCCCGACGGGTCGGAAGGGGAACTGGTCTTCACCTCGCTCAGCAAGGAGGCGATGCCGGTCATCCGCTATCGCACCCGCGACCTGACCCGGCTGCTGCCCGGCACGTCACGGCCGATGCGGCGCATGGCCAAGATCACGGGACGCAGCGACGACATGCTGATCATCCGCGGCGTCAATGTCTTCCCCAGCCAGATTGAGGAAATCCTCCTCACCTGCCCTGCCCTGTCGCCGCATTACCTGATCGAGCTGACCCGCCCCGGCCGCATGGATGTGGTGGCGGTGGAAGTGGAGGTGCGGCCCGGCACATCGGCGGAGGGCCAGGCCAGCGCCACCCGCGACTTCGCCCACAAGATCAAGTCCCTGATCGGGATCAGCGTGAATGTCGTGGTCCGGCCGCCGGGCACCCTGGCGCGATCGGAAGGAAAGGCCCGGCGGGTTGTCGACCGCCGCGTCACCACGGTTAACTGATCATGGGGCGGCATCGATGACACGACCGATCATCCCGGCCGGCAGGCCGGAGGACAGGCACGATCCAGGAACCCACGCCGGGTGAAAGGGAGGGAGCAGTGAGCGCCTTGGCCATCGATCCCCGCAGCACAATCGGCAAGATCGAGCATCGATTGGGCAGCATCTTCATCAATCTCACGGAGCGGGAGCGGGCTGTCTGCGCCCGATCCATGGTCGGGATGACGGCCGAGGCCATCGCACTCGACCTCGGCATCTCGTCGGCATCGGTGCTCACCTACCGCCGGCGCGCTTACGAACGCTACCACTTCACGCACAGCAACCAGTTCTTTCTGGGGATGATATGATGGGGATGCCATCTGGGGTGCGGACGCTCCTGCTGGGATTGCTGCTTTCCACCTGCCTGCCTCCCGTGGAGGCAGGGGGCAAGGAGAGGGGTCCGGCCGATCTGCTGATCATGGGCGGGCAGATCAAGACCCCGTCGGGCTGGGCCGAAGCCATGGCCGTCCATGACGGCGTGATCCGCTTCATCGGCAAGGAGAGTGAGGCAAGGCGTCTGGCCGGTCCGGCGGCGACGCTGGTCGATGTGCATGGCGGCACGGTGCTGCCCGGTCTGGTGGATTCCCATGTGCATCCGCTGTTCGCCGGCCTGGCCGCCACCGCCTGCCGGCTGCCGACCGGTGCGGGTGCGGCCGAGGTTCAGGCGGCGGTGCGGGATTGCGTGGCCAAGCGGGCGCCGGGCGACTGGATCAAGGGCGGCAGCTGGGTGGCGGCCAGCTTCATCCAAGGTCAACAGACCCGCGCCCTGCTGGACGCTGTCGCCCCCGACAATCCTGTCGTCCTGGATGACGAGGCGCTGCACAGCGTCTGGGTCAACTCATTGGCGCTGCGGCTGGCCGGGATCGACCGTACCACGCCGGACCCGGTGGGCGGGATCATCGAACGCGATGCCGCCGGCGAACCGACCGGGCTGCTGCGGGAAAATGCGACCACCCTGGTCGAACGCGCCCTGCCGCCCGACAGCCTGGCCGCCCGGCGCAATGCGATCAAATGGGCGGCGGACCTGATGCTGTCCCAGGGCATCACCGCCTTCACCGTGGCCTCCATCCGCGATGCCGATATCGAACCCTTCGCGCAGTTGACGCGGGAAGGGGCGGTGAAGCAGCGCATCCGGGGCTGCATCGTCTGGGACGCCCTGCCGGGCGTGCAGCACGAGATGGGCGAACGCCTGATCGCGGCACGGGCCGACTACACCACTGACCGGTTCAAGCCCGACTGCGTGAAAATCTTCATGGATGGCGTGCCGACCGAAAGCCATACGGGCGCCATGCTGCATGCCTATGCCGACCATGGCCCACAGGACAGCCGCCCGGAGAAGGGCATCCTGATGATGGCGTCGGCCGACCTGAACCCGGCCGTCGCCCGGTTCGACAAGATGGGCCTGTCGGTGAAGTTCCATGCGGCCGGCGATGCGGCCGTGCGTGCCGCCATCGACGCCATCGCCTTCGCTCGGCAGGCCAACGGCACGGGCGGGCCCGTGCATGCCGTCGGCCACAGCACCTTTGTCGATCCAGCCGATATTCCCCGCGTCGGGCCCATCAACGCGGCCTGGGAATTCTCCCCCTATATCTGGTACCCGACGCCCATCGCGTCGGTCGACATCGCCAAGGCGGTGGGGGCGGAGCGCATGCAACGCTGGATGCCGCTGGCCGACGCGCTGAAGACCGGGGCGCTGGTAGTGACCGGTTCGGACTGGCCGGTGATCCCGTCTGTCAATCCGTGGCTGGCGCTGGAAACCCTGGTGACGCGCGAACGCCCGGGCGGCAGCCCGGAAAAGCTGGCACCCGGCCAAGCCATCAGCCGGGAGCAGGCCTTCACGCTTTTCACGGCCAATGGTGCCCGGCTGATGGGGCTGGGCGATCAGGTCGGCGCCTTGAAAACGGGAATGGCTGCCGATTTTATAGTCATACAGGACAATCCTTACTCAGTGTCGATCCACCATCTTCATGAAACGCGGGTGATGATGACCTTTATCGGCGGAGAAAAACTCTACCCGCAACCGCAGTAGAGACTGTCATCAGTACTGGGGACAGAGCCACCTGTTCAATCCTGTTACTATCGATCCTTGATCGATAACCGCCCGGAACCGGGCCATACAAGGAGGCTAAAGGGAACCCATGCGACATCAGAATCGCTTCGCACTGCTGGCTATCAGCCCGCTGGCATTGTTGGTCTCAACCCATGCCGCGCTGGCGCAATCCAACAACGAGACGGTGGAACTGGACGAGATCATCGTCACGGCAACAAGGCAGAGCCAGAGCATCATCAAGGTGCCCGTCAGCGTGAGCGCCCTGTCGAGCGAGGCGATGGACAGCCGGGGCATCCGCGACTTTTCCGACATCGTCCGCCAGACGCCGGGCATCACCATCGAACGCAGCAACACCACCTCCAACATCTCCGTCCGTGGTGTGAATTCCGCCGTGGGTGCCGCCACCACCGGCATCTATATCGATGACGTGCCGATCCAGATCCGCCAGTTGGGCTATGGCGGCGGCAATGCCTATCCGGTAGTGTTCGATCTTGAACGCGTGGAAGTGCTGCGCGGGCCGCAGGGTACGCTGTTCGGCGCCGGCTCCATGGGCGGTACCGTGCGTTTCATCACCCAGCAGCCCTCCTTCTCCGGCCTGAAGGTCTATAGCCGCGGCGAGCTTTCCAGCACCCAGCATGGGGCCGCCAATGGCGAGTTGGGCCTGTCGCTGACCGGTCCGGTCGTGGACGACAAGCTGGCCCTGGCGGCCAGCGCCTATTACCGCCGTGACGGTGGCTTCGTCGACCGCATCAGTTCCTTCACCGGCAAGGTGGTGGATGAAAATGCGAACCGCACCGACAGCTATGTCGGCCGTCTGGCCGCCACCTGGCAGGCCAGCGACAAGATCAAGGTCACGCCGTCCTTCTACTACCAGGACGTCAAGACCAACGACAGCCCGGAGACCTGGGAGAAATACTCCAACTACGATGACAGCGTCTTCCGCAACGCCAATCAGGTGCGGGAGTCGGGCCGCGACAAATTCTATCTGCCGGCCGTCAATGTCAGCGTCGATTTTGATGGTGTCGACCTGATCGCCGTCGGTTCCTATTACGACCGCCGCCAGGAATTCGTGCAGGATTACACCACCTTCGACCAGACCCTGTTCACGGGCGTGAACCACCTGCCCTACCTGCCCGAACAGCAGGCGCCGTCGAACTTCGTGGTGGCGCAGAAGAACTGGACCGGGGAGGTCCGGCTGCAATCCAACGAGCCGACGGGCCATTGGCAATGGGTGGTTGGCGGCTTCTACGCCCATGCCGAACAGACCTCCATCCAGCAGGTCGTCGACCCCTATCTGCCCGTCTATCTGTTTGGGCAGAGCAAGCCGGTGCCGGGCTATTCCGTCTATGACCAGAACGCCGTTTCCACCGACGAGCAGGTGGCGGCCTTCGGTCAGCTGACCTACAACATCACCGATCAGTTGTCGGCCATCGCCGGCCTGCGCTACAGCCACACCATCTTCAAGATCCAGGACATCGCCCAGGGCTTCGTCGTGGGGCCGCTGGTGGATGACCGGGGCCGGCAGAGCGAGAACCCGATCACGCCCAAGGTCGGCCTGAATTATCAGGCGACGCCGGATACGCTGCTCTACGCGTCGGCGTCGCGCGGGTTCCGTGTCGGCGGCTACAACCCGCAGGTGGGCACGCAGTGCGGGGCGGAACTGACCTCCATCGGCTATCCCAACGGACGCCCCACCAACTATGATTCAGACTCCGTCTGGAGCAAGGAAGTGGGCGTGAAAAGCCGCTTCGCCGGCCTGGGCAGCATCCAGGCCAGCGTCTACCAGATCGACTGGAAGAACATCCAGCAGGCGGTGGGGCTGAATTCCTGTGGCTTCCAGTTCACCTCCAACCTGGGCAAGGCGCGCAGCCGCGGCTTTGACGTACAGGTGGAAGTGCGGCCCGTCGATGGCCTGTCCTTGCAGGCGGAACTGGGCTACACCGACGCCCAGTTCCTGGAAACCGTGCGCGGCGGCCCCACGGCCACGGCCCCCTTCGTCAGCAAGGGCGACCGCGTTCAGGGTTCGCCCTGGACCGTGTCCCTGCACGGCCAGTACGATTTCGACGTCACAGGCACGCTGCCGGCCTATGTCCGCACGGATTTCGATTACCGGTCCAAGCAGACCAAGCTGCCGCCCTTCCTGAACCCCGCCAATGGTGCCATCGATACGGACCTGACCCTGCCGCCGGCCGTCAGTGTCTGGTCGGCCCGCATCGGCGCACGGCCGGGGGATTTTGACGTGTCCATCTTCGTCAACAACATCCTGGACAAGACGACCTGGACGCGGCGTGAGCGCGCGTCCAACCCGAACGAGTTCTTCCGGCGGGAAGTCATCCGTCCCCGCACCTTCGGGGTCACGGTCGGCTATCGCTACTGATCAACCCGGTTCACGGGTGGGGGGCGGCCATAATGCCCCCCACCGTTTTTCCTTTATCGACTGCCGTTCCCAAGATCTTTGCAAAGGACCCGCGCCATGGCGAAAAATCGAAAATCGGCTTCGGCCTTCCTGGCCCCGTTTGTTGCGGCCCTTGCCCTGGCAGCCGCCGGCCCGGTTGCGGCGGCCGATTTCCTGTTCGTCAATGGCAAGATCTATACGCCCGACGGCTGGCGCACGACCATGCAGGTCAAGGACGGCCATATCGCGCGCATCGGCGGTGACGCGGACGCGACGCAATGGCGGACAGGCGGCGGACAGGTGATCGACCTGGGCGGCAAGACCATCCTGCCCGGCCTCTATGACATGCATGTGCATCCCGTGCTTCAGGCCAAGGGTGAGGAAGGCCGATGCCGGGTGCCGCAGGATGCGGATGCGGCCAAGTTGCTGGCCCTGGTTGCCGACTGTGTGAAGGCCGCCAAGCCCGGCGAATGGGTCACCGGCGGACAATGGCAGGCATCGCTGATGCAGGGCACACCGATCACGGCGGAGACGCTGGACCGGATTTCGCCCGACAATCCGCTGATGCTGTTCGATGTCAGCGGCCACAGCGTCTGGGCCAATTCGCTGGCGCTGAAGACAGCCGGCATCACCGACAGCACCGCCAATCCCGAAGGCGGCATCATCGAGCGGGATGAGAAGGGCAAGCCGACCGGCATCCTGCGCGAGACCGCCGGCCGGCTGGTCACCGCCAAGATCCCGCCGCAGACCAAGGAACAGACAGCCGCGAACCTGCGCCACCATCTGGACATGCTGTCCGGCTTCGGCGTCGTCGGCTATATCGAGGCCATGGCCTATCGCGACGATCTGGAGGTCTACGCCACCCTGGCTGATCAGGGCATCCTGAAGCAGCGGGTGCAGGCCTGCATCGCCTTCTCCGAAGCAGGCCGGGCGAATGCCGCCTTTGATGAGACGCTGGCGACGCGCGGCCACTATACCCGCGCCACCTTCAACGCCAATTGCGTGAAGGTGTTCGCCGATGGCGTTCCGACGGAAAGCCACACGGCGGCCATGCTGCACCCGTACCATGCCGGTCAGCCCAACGCCCCGGCCACGGGCCTGCTGCTGTTCGATCCGGCACAGATGGCCAAGCTGGTCACAGCCTGGGACAAGCAGGGCGTCACCGTCATGTTCCACGCGGCCGGCGACCGGTCGGTGCGCGAAGGATTGGACGCCATCGCGGCGGCGCGCAAGGCCAACGGCATGAAGGGGCCGATCCACCAGATCGGGCATTCCACCTTCATCGACGTGGCGGACATGCCGCGCTTCAAGAAGCTGAAGACCGCAGCCGAATTCTCCCCCTATCTCTGGGACCCGCAGCCCATCAATGACGACATCACCTCGGCCGTCGGCACGCCGCGCATCGATCGCGTCTGGCCCATCCGGGAAGCCTTCGCAGCCGACGCGCTGGTAATCGCCGGGTCCGACTGGGCCGTGGTGCCCAGCCCCAATCCCTGGATCGGCATTGAAACGGCGGTCACCCGCCGCAATCCCGGCGGCAGCGAGCGCAGCTTCGGTCTGGGCGAGGCCATCACCCTGAAGCAGGCGGTCGAGATGTTCTCCATCAATGCCGCCAAGCGCATGGGGATCGAGGCACAGGCCGGGTCGCTGACGGCCGGCAAATGGGCGGATTTCCTGGTGCTGGACCGCAACCCCTTCGACATGCCGGTGACCCAGATCCACACGATCCAGCCCGTTGAGACCTGGATCGCCGGCGCCAAGGTCTTCACCCGGGCCGATGCGCCCGCCACGGCAAAGTGAGCGAGGCAAGCAATGATGTCGCAAACCGCCCTTTTTCAGAATGAACGCTGCTTCTGGCACTCCACGGGCGTCCAGGCGCTCTATATCCCGCTGGACACCTGGGTCCAGCCGCCGACGGGTTCGTACGGTGCCGACACGCCGGACAGCAAGCGCCGCCTGCTGAACCTGGCCCATGCATCCGGGCTGGTCGACGCGCTGGCCCTGCCCAAGGCGCCGCCGGCCAGCCGGGAAGACCTGCTGCGCATCCATCCCGCCGACTATCTGGACCGGTTCAAGGCGGCCAGCGATGCCGGCGGCGGCGACCTGGGCCAATTGGCCCCCTTCAGCAAGGGCGGGTTTGAGATCGCCTGCATCTCTGCGGGCCTGGGCATCGAGGCGGTGGACGCCGTCGTCACCGGCCGGTTCAAGAACGCCTATGCGCTCTGCCGGCCGGCGGGGCACCATTGCCTGCCCGACATGCCCATGGGTTTCTGCCTGCTGTGCAACATCCCCATCGCCATCGAGGCGGCGCGGGCGCGGCATGGGGTCGGGCGGGTCGCGGTGCTGGACTGGGACGTCCACCATGGCAACGGTACCCAGCATGTCTATTACGACCGCGGCGACACGCTGACCATTTCCATCCACCAGGATCGCTGCTTCCCGCCGGGTTACAGCGGGGCGGAGGATCGCGGGGCGGGTGATGGCCTAGGCGCCAATATCAACATCCCGCTGCCGGCCGGGTCAGGGCACGACACCTATTTGCGCGCCATGCAAAGCATCGTTTTGCCGGCCCTGGCTGCGTTCAAGCCGGAACTGATCATCGTCGCCAGCGGCCTGGATGCCAACGCCGTTGATCCCCTGGCCCGCATGCTGCTGCACAGCGATACCTACCGCGAACTGACGCGGTTGATCATGGCTGCAGCGGACGAGCTGTGCGACGGCCGGCTGGTGGTGATCCATGAGGGCGGCTATTCCGAAGCCTACGTACCCTTCTGCGGTCACGCGATGCTGGAGACATTGGCCGGCGTCCGCACGGCGGTGGAGGACCCGGAACTGGAGATGTTCACGCTCTGGCAACCGGCCCCCCGCACACAGGCATTCCAGGACCAATGGGTTGACGATCTGGCCAAGGACTTTCTGAAATGAGCATGAGAGCCTTGCTTGTGGCCGCCACCCTGCTGGCCGGGGGGACAACGTCCGGCCTGGCGGCGCAGACACAGTCCGCGTCCGATGCCGGCTGGCGCGAAAAGATCCGCCACTTCGCGGAGTCCAATTTCCGGCATCCGGCCTGGGGCTACAGCCACAGCGTCCGCGATTATGATCTGGCCCGCCAGTTGGCCGCCAAGGACGGGGTCGCGCTGGATGACGATGTCCTGTTCGCCGCCGCCATGCTGCACGACATGGCCGCCTTCCCGGCCTATGCCGCCAAGGATGTCGATCATGCGGACCGGGCGGTGGAGCTTGTCGGCGGCGTCCTGAAGGATACCGGCTTCCCTATGGCGAAGCTGCCCGCCGTACAGTCGGCCATCCGCACGCACATGTTCTTCCGCGATCCGGCCGGGCCGGAGGCGCTGTATCTGCACGACGCCGACGCACTGGAATGGCTGGGGGCGATCGGCATCGCACGCCTGACGGCCACGGTCGACCTGACCGGAACCGTCATCGGCGGATCGCCCGACGGTCCCACGGTGGTCAAGGGCCTGCAAGCCAATCTGCAGGCCGTGCCGTCGCGGGTGATGTCGAAGGCCGGCCAGGCCCTGGTGCCGGAACGCAGCGCCTTTCTGCAACGCTATCTCGAACTGCTGGCGGGACAGACCGATGATTTCAAGAAGCTGTAAGATCCTGGCGGCCACCGGCCTGACCCTGGCCGCCCTTTCCCTGCCCGTCCGCGCTGCCGGCCCGGACCTGACCGTGACGGTCCATAAGGGCGGCTTTGCCACGGTGAATTCCTACATCATCTCCAACGGCAGAACGCTGACGGTCATCGACGTGCAGCGGAAGGGCTATGAGGCGCAGAAACTGGCCGATCTGGTGCGCTCATTGGGCCTGCCGCTGACCCAAATCTTCATCACCCATGGTCACACCGACCATTTCACCGGCATGCATGTCTTCCGGGACCAGTTCCCCAAGGCCCGCATCCTGGTGGCGGACGAGGCGATCCGCCGCGACGTGAAGGAATATGCGATCTATATGGATCAGGGCGGGGCGACGGAGGCGGAAACGCCCCTGGAACGGCCGCTGCGTCCGAAATCGGCATCCTTCCCGGAAGGGTTCGATTATGAGAACAGCATCGGCCTGCTGAAGGGGCCGGTCCTGAATTTCGATGGCGGCGGGGCCTGCGATGTCATGGCCACCTATCCGGCTACCGAAGCGCCGCACATGGCGACGCTCTATTGCAAGTCCATCAATGCCCTGTTCCTGGCCGATCTTGGCTACAACAAGGTGCATCCCTGGATGGGCGACGACATCACCATCGAGCGGGTGGTCGCCTGGAAGCAGGAACTGGTGCGCCTCCGTCGGGACTATGGCCCGCTGAACCCCACCATCTACCCCGGCCATGGCGATCCCGGCGGCATGACCATGGTGGATGACCTGATCACCTATTTCGACAATTACCTGCGCATCGTGGCAACCGCCAAGAACCGGGCCGACGCCATGGCGCAGATCACCGCCCTCTATCCTGATTACAAGGAAGCCGATTTCTTCCTGAAATACAGCCTGATCAACCACGTCAAAGAATAGTCAGCGGCAGCCCCTGGGGGAGCCCCACGGCAAAGGCCTGTTTCCGGTCAGCGGAAACAGGCCTTTTGCGTATCATGCCGGCCCGGCGCTCGTACGCCGCCAGGCCAAGGGCGTGCATGCCCCCGTCCCCGCAAAATTTCCTGAATCCCACGCGACAGTGCGCCACCTTGTGCGGCGTGGGAGTGAAGCCGCATCCTGTTCAAACTGGTCCGACCGGGAAGATATGGACCGACGGACAGCGCGAGGACGTCAAATCTTCCCCGTGATCGTGGTGACCGATGGTTGACAGGGTGCTACGCCACCAACCCGGGACGGAGGTGCAGAGGGACGCAGTTCCAAGCGGATGGTGATGATGTTACACCGGGCAGCGACAGAAAGGCGGGTCGTAAAGGCGCGCCCCTGGACGCATCATCAAAC
Source organism: Niveispirillum sp. FG148 (assembly GCF_057809655.1). Classification (NCBI taxonomy): domain Bacteria; kingdom Pseudomonadati; phylum Pseudomonadota; class Alphaproteobacteria; order Rhodospirillales; family Azospirillaceae; genus Niveispirillum; species Niveispirillum sp. FG148. The sequence continues at coordinate 91,931 of NZ_JBMDKJ010000021.1, read as the reverse complement.
CTTCCTTCCGTCACGATAAAAACCCCGAAGAGCCCGGCATGCGCATCGGTTTCCTGTTCAACCATGACCAGACCCATCAGGTCGCCCACAGCCTGCCCATCGCCTTGGCGCTGGCCAAGGGTGGTTTCGCGGGCGAAATCATCGTCGCCACGACGAACGAGCGCATGAAGCGGGAAGTGCTGCACATGGCCGGCGAGGAGATCGGCCGGCGTATCCGGCATGTCGACCTGGACCTGAAGGGCCGGTCGAAATTCCTGTCGCGCGTCCTGGAATCCGTCATCCCCTCGCGCAAGCTGCTGGTCTATGGCGACAATCTGGATTTCTTCCGCAGCCTGGACTTCCTGGTCGTGGCGGAAAAGACCTCGCTGGTCCTGAAGAATATCTATGGTCTGAAGAACCTGAAGATCATCCACACCCGCCACGGGGCCGGCGACCGCGCCATCGGTTTCGACAAGGCGTCGGCCGGGTTCGATCATGTGCTGTGCTCAGGCCCCAAGATCAAGGAACGGCTGGTGACGGAGGTGGGGTTGCCCGCCGACCGGGTCAGCATCGTGGGCTATCCCAAGTTCGACACGATCCATCCCGTGCAAAGCGTCTTTCCGGCCGGCAATGGCAAGCCGACCGTGGTCTATAACCCCCATTGCTCGCCCCACCTGTCCTCCTGGTTCGTGCATGGCAAGCAGGTGCTGGATTTCTTCCTGGCCCATCCGGAATATCAGCTGATCTTCGCGCCGCATGTCATGCTGTTCGAACGGCGCTTCGTGCTGACCATCGACAAGCTGCGCATCGACCGGCCGGGCCATATCGCCCAACGCTATCGCGATGCGCCCAACATCCATATCGACCTGGGCAGCCGGGCGTCGACCGACATGTCCTATACCCAGATGGCCGACATCTATCTGGGCGATGTGTCCAGCCAGATCTACGAATTCCTGCTGACCCCACGCCCCTGCCTGTTCTTGAACAGCCATGGCGTGGACTGGCAGAACGACCCCAATTACGCCCATTGGCAAGCCGGCCCCGTCATCAATTCCCCCGATGAACTGGAAGCCGGGCTTCGCCTTGCCATTGACACCCACGCCGCCACCTACAAGCCCGTGCAGCAGGAAATGTTCGCCCGCAGCTTCGACCTGACGGGCGAACCGTCATCGCAGCGTGCGGCGGCGGTCCTGATGCGGCTGGCGGGGGCGGCATCCAGGTAACCACCAGCCGACAACAGGATGGCATGACGGCCCTTATCACCCTGCTTCTGCCCTTCTACAATGAACAGGGCTGGATCGGTGCCACCATCGACAGCCTGGCCGGCCAGAAGGACCGGCGTTTCAAACTGCTGTTGCTGGACAATGTCTCCACCGACGGGGGCAGGGCGGAGGCGGCGCAACATCTGTCCGCCCTGCCCGATATCGATGCCCGCATCGTCGATGCGCCCGTGCCGGGCAAGGTGAACGCGCTGGCCACGGGGCTGGCCCTGGTCGACACCCCCTATGTCGCCGTCTGTGATGCCGATACACGCTATCCGCCCGAATATCTGGAACGCTGTCTGGCCCTGTTCACCGCCCGGCCGGACGCCGCCGCCATCATGGCCATCGACATCTACGATCCGGCTGGATCGGAGGCAGCACAGCAGCGCATCGGCCGTATCTTGCGCAAAAGCCGGCTGTTCCGCAGCCGCTGCCATGCCGGCGGCTATGCCCAATCCTATCGCACCGACGCACTGCGCGCCGCCGGGGGATTCGATATCGGCCTGTGGCCCTTCGTGCTTGAAGATCACGAGATCGTGCATCGCGTGCTGCGCGAAGGCACCGTGGTCTATGACCCCGGCCATTATTGCTTTCCATCGCAGCGGCGGACCGACCGCCGCGCTGTAAGCTGGACATGGTATGAAAGGCTGCTGTACCGGTACACGCCGCAGCGCCTGATGGACTGGTTCTTTTATGATTTCCTCTGGCGCCGGTTGGAGCGTAGAAGCGCATTCTCCGTCGCTTTGAGGACCAAGGATTGGATGTAGCCAAGACAGCACCCCAGGGGGCCCTGCGCAGGATATTCGGTGGTTTGGGCCTGGTACTGGGCGGCAAGGCCGGTGCCGGTCTGCTTAGCCTTGCCTATCTGGTCATCGCCACCCGCGCCCTGGGGCCGGAGGATTACGGCGTGCTGGTGCTGGTCCATGGCTATGTGACCACCGTCGTCGGCATTGTCGAATTCCCGTCCTGGCAGGCCATCGTCCGCTATGGGGCGGAGGCGCAGCGTGACGACCATCGCCACCGTCTGGCTCGCCTGCTGCGCTTCGGCGCCAAGGTCGAATTGCTGGGCGGGCTGGCCGCCATCCTGACTGCCGCCATTCTGGCCCCCGTCATCGGGCCGCGCCTGGGCTGGTCGCAGACGGCCATGGTCCTGGCCCTGCCCTACAGCTTGGCCGTGCTGGGCTCCGTCCGGTCCACGCCGGCGGGCTATCTTCAGCTTATCAACCGGTTCGACCTGCTGGGCCTGCACAACATGGTGCAGCCCATCGTGCGGCTGGCTGGCGCCGGGCTGGCGGCGCTGGCGGGCTGGGGGCTGAAGGGCTTTCTGGTGGCCTGGCTGCTGGCCGCCCTGGCGGAATTCGCCGTGCTGTGGGCGTTGGGCATCCATTTCGCGCGCAAGCAATTGGGTCCCCATCTGCACCGGCCCGATCCCGGCAGCCCCGTGATCGACAATCCCGGCATCTGGCGCTTCATGATCGCCAGCAATGCCGATGTCACCCTGTCGGAGCTGGCGGGCCGGGCCGCACCGCTGATTGTGGGCTGGGTGCTGGGGCCGGCGGCGGCAGGCCTGTTTTCCGTGGCGCAGCGCGCCACCGTCCTGATTGCCCAGCCGGCCCAGATCCTGGGCAATACCGCCTACCCGGAACTGGCGCGCATGGTGGCAGGCGGGCATGGCGGGGCCGTGCTGCGCCATACGCTGCTGCGTGTCGTCGGCATCGCGCTGGCGGCCTGTGTGCCCGTGATCCTGATTGTCTGGCTGTTCGCCCCGCAACTGGTGCAGTTGATCGCCGGTCCGGCCTTTGCCGAGGCGTCGGGCCTGATGGCTGTGCTGGTCCTGGCCCGCGCCCTGGCCCTGGTGGGGCAGCCCTGCAGCTCTGCGCTGGCAGCCCTAGGCCGGCCCGGCTGGTCGATGACGGCCAATCTGGTGGCCAGCCTGCTGTTCCTGCCGGCCCTGCCCGTGCTGCTGAAGCTGTTCGGGCTGGATGGCGCCGGCTATCAGGCCATCGGCCAGTCGGTGGCGGCCAGTCTGCTGCTGCTGTTCCTGGCCTGGCGGCGGAGCGGACAGCGATGACCAAGCCCCTGCGCATCGCCTATGTGATCAATTCCGTCGAAGGCGGCGGGGCCGCCCTGCCCGTGCCCGCCGTCACCCGCGTCATGCGCGATGCCGGGGCGAGCGTGCGCGTCTTCGCCCTGACCCGTCGCGATGGCCGCGCCTTGCCGCCCATGGTCGCCGCCGGTCTGGACCCGCTGGTGCGCGAGGGCGGCACCAAGGATCATTGGAACGCATACACCTGGCTGGACCGGGAAATCCGCGCCTGGGGCGCCACCCATATCTGGACCTCGCTGAGCCGCGCCACCATCCTGGGCCTGCTGATCGGGCCGCGCCGTGGCCTGCCCGTTATCAGCTGGCAGCATGCCGCCTTCCTGAAGCCGTGGAACCAGCGGCTGATGCGGCTTCTGCAAGCACGCGCCCTGCTATGGGTCGGCGATTCCGCCTCCGTCACGGCCTTGACGCAGCAGCGACTGGCTGTGCCGGAAGATCGGCTGATGACTTGGCCCATTTTTGCCGCCGACCCGGATCAGCCCCCCGCTCCCGCCTGGCAGCCGGGCCAGACCCTGGAACTGGGCACGCTGGGCCGGCTGCATCCGGTCAAGGGCTATGCGGAGATGCTGCAGGCCCTGGCACTGTTGCGCGCCCAGGGTTTCCGCCCGCCCTGCCGCCTGCGCCTGACCATCGCCGGGGAAGGCGACGAACGCGCCGCCCTGGAAGCGCTGGTGCCCGCCATCGGCGATCTGGCCCAGGTGGTGATGCCCGGCTATGTCGAGGGGCCCAAGCAATTCCTGGCCGGCCTGCATCTCTATTTGCAGCCGTCGCGCTCCGAAGGGTTCTGCATCGCGGCGCATGAGGCGATGGTGGCGGGCCTGCCCGTACTGGCCTCTGCCGTCGGTGAAATCCCCTATTCGGTCATCGAAGGGGTGACAGGCCATACGCTGCCGCCGCGCGATGTGGCGGCCCTGGCCGACCGGCTGGGCCGGATGCTGTCCGATCCGGCAGCCCTGCATGCCATGGGGGCGGCATCGCGGACCCATATCATGGACCGTTTCTCCCCCCAGCGCTTCCACGCGGCGGGCACGGCCATCATGCGGCGGATCGGAACTTCCGCCTGATCTCCAACCACAGACCCGACAGCGACTGGTCGATATATTTCACATCGATCAGCGTCACCCCACCGCCCGTGCTCAGTGTGTGCATGCCGTCAGTGTAGCGGCCGGCGCTGGCCGGGAAGGGCAGCGCATCAGCCGCCGTGGCTTCAAAGCCCGTTTCGTCCAGCCGGTCGATCCACAGCGGACGGACAGCGCCGCCATAGGTGCGGGTGCAATCCTGCATGGGCAGCATGATCCGCCCATCGATGATTGTGGCCGTGCCGCCGGGGCGGGCAGACGCCCGGTCGATGCGCACCGGGTTGCCCGGATGCGGAAACCAGGGGCCGGTGATGCGCTCCGCCCAGGCGACATGCAGATGGCCCAGCTTCGTCGCCTTGCTGTCGGCGGGAGAATAGAACAGCCACCAGCGCCCCTGGTGATATAGCGGGGTGGCATCGACGGGGATGCGGTCCAGCCGGATTTCCGTCTCCCGCACCCAGTCATCAGGACCGTTCCGTATCCGGTATAAATGCAGCCCGCCTGACCGATGGGCCTCCGGCAGCATCCAGGTCGATCCTTCCGCTTCCAAAATGGTTGGATAGGACAGGTGCCAGGGCTCCATCAGGCAGGGCCGCCGCTCGGCCACCCGGTACTGATCATCCAGGGTCAGCAGCTCAATCGTGCCGTGCCGGCGGCCATAATCATAGGCTTCGACGAACAGATGCAGTCGCCCCGCCCCGTCGCGCCAGGGGAACGGGTCGGCCAGGAAATGGAAACGCGGTTCTTCGGCCAGCCAATGCACCTCGGCCCCGGCCAGCCCCGTTTCCAGCAGTTCGGCCAGCGGCCGGGCGATCAGCCCGCATCGCCATATATCCTTGCGCCGGGGCATCCGCCCGCTCCCCCATCCTTGTCATGGGGCGGGAGTGTGCGCGAAAGGGCGGCCCGCCCGCAAGCAGGACCGCCCATCGCCCTCACGCGGCCGCTTCCTCCGCCCCGTGATCGGCGGCTTCCTCCGCCTTCTCCTCCGCCTTGTCGACGGCCAGGATGAAGGCGGGGCGGAACAGCAGGGTCCAGGCCGGCACCAGGAAGATGGCCGCCGCCATGTTCAGCACCAGCATCAGGCAGAGCAGCAGGGCCGCATCCGCCTGAAAGCGCAGGCTGGACAGGAACACCCACATGACCACGCCGAACATCAGCGTGAAGGCCGTGAAGCTGATGGCGCGGCCCGTGGTCATCATCGTTTCCCGGATGGCCCGGGACAGGTCGCCGGACAGGCCGAACTGATGCCTTATCCGGTCCATGATATAGATGGAATAGTCGATGCCGATGCCGATACCGACCGCCACCACAGGCACGGTATTGATGTTCAGCCCCGCCCCGGTGATGCCGAACCAGGCATAGGTCAGCAAGGTGGCGAAGACCATGGAAGACAGCATCATGGCACCGGCCGCCACCGAGCGATAGGAGATGGCGGTCAGCAGAGTGATGACCAGCAGCACGACGGGCACGACCAGCAGGTTGGAATGCAGGATGGCCTGGTTGATGCCGGCATTCACGCCGATGACCCCGCCCGCCAGGTGGAAGGACAGGCCCGGCACGTCCTGGCCATGCTCTGCGATCCAGCCACGGGCCCGGTCGATGGCCGTGCTGATCGTGTCACCCTTATGGTCCTTGAAAAAGAAGACCAGATTGGCCGTGCGCTCGTCCGGCGTGACGAATTCATTCAAGGCGCCGGGGATGGGGCTGGACGCCATATAGGCGAACATCAGGCCGCCGACATAGGGGGCATCGGATGGGATGGTGGCCCAGCGCGGGTCATTGCCATGCAACAGCCGGTTCACCTGCGCGATCAGGTCGGGAATGCCCTTGGTCCCGCCCACGGCCGGGTCGCCCATCATATGGACCTGCAGATCCTGGATGGATTGCAGCACGTCCGGCCGCTTCAGGTCGCCGCGTTCGGCCACGCGGGCCACGATGTACAGTTCCTCCGATCCCGGGAAGTCGGCATTGATGGTGGCCGATGCCCGGTTATAGTCATGGTCGGGATAGAACAGGGGCGATCCCGGCTCGCTTTCCCCGATCTGGATGGCGGGCAGCAGGGCGATGGCGCCGATGACCAGCGTGACGCCGATGGCGATGGTGGCCTTGGCGGCGCCGATGCGCGACACATAGGTGCCGATGGCGCGCAGCACCCTGTCGGTGACGGTTCCTTCCTTGCGGATCATCGGGGCCGGCCCCGGCACCACGGCCAGCATCAGCGGCACCAGCAGCAGCACGGCCGGCACGATGGACAGCGCCCAGAGCGAGGCATAGAGCGCCAGCTTGTGATCCAGCGGGATCGATCCCAAGATCAGCAGGAAGATGCCGGCCGCATCGGCGACAATGCCCAACGCGCCGGGCCGGAACAGAGCGTGGAATGCCGCCCGCGCCGCAATCTTGGTATCGCCCGTGCGCGCCAGTTCCACGAAATAGCGTTCCACCTTCTGCACCCCGTGCGACAGGGCGCGGGCGGAGATCAGAAAGGGGATGACCAGGGTCAGCGGGTCCAGATTGATGCCCAACAGCACCACCCAGCCCAGCCCCCAGATGGTGGATACGGTAATGGCCGCCACCGGCATCAGCACACCATAGGCGCGGCGGAAATAGGCCAGCAGCAGCCCGACCATCACCGCCAGCGTGGCTGCGAAGATCTGCAGGATCTCCACCATATAGGTGTACATCCAGCCGACAATGACGGGCTGGCCGATGACATGCACATCGAAGCCCTTGGCCGACAGGTCGGCCCGCAATGCTGCCAGCTTGTCAAAGATGGCGTGATAATCCAGATCGCCCTCTGCCAGCTGTCCCTTGATCAGGGCGGCGTCCAGCGTCGGCGATATGGTCAGGCCATAGGTCCGCGGATCGGCCATCACATCGACGCGCAGCTGTTCCAGCTCGTCCGCCGTCAGGGGTTCGGCGGCCGACGGGTTGTAATAGGGTGTGGCGACCACAGCCCCCGTCTCCGACACGGTGACGCGCCGCGCGGTACGGTGGGTGATGCTGGTCACCAGATTATGGTTGATGCCCGGCAGTTCATCCACGATCTGGGTCGCGTGGTGGATGGCGGCCAGGGCCTCGTTCGTGAAGATGCCGCCGTTGCGCGCCTTCACCGACACGGTGACGATATTGGCGCCGCCGAACGTGTCGCGAATGTCATTATGCAGCCGGATGAACTCGTTCTCCTGCGGCAGCAGGTCGGCAAAATCGGTATAGACGCGCAGATTGGGCAGCTGGAACGCGAACAGGGCCGTGATGGACAGGATGATGGCCAGGAACAGGCCGGGCCGGGTGAAGATCATGCGTTCGAACCGGGCCATGGCGCCGGCAAGCGGATGGTTGTGGGTCATGGCGTCAACCTGATCTGGGCAAGCGTGCCGGCGGCCCCGGCCGCCAGGATGGTGTCGGGTCCGGTGGCGACGGCGCTGGTCAGGAAGGGCGCGCCGGCCTTGGATGGCTGCGCCAGCGACCAGCCCGCCCCTTTGCCGGTGGCCAGGACTGTGGCGCGGTCGCCCACAGCGATGACGCCGCCGCCCGGCAGTGACGCCAGCCCGAACAGGCCGACCTGGGTGCCGGAGCCTTGCTTGACCCAGCTTTTGCCACCGTCGGCCGTGTGCATCACGGCGCCGTCCAGCCCCACGACCCAGCCGTCATCGGCGCTGGTGAACAGGGCGGCCTGGGGATAGAACTCCCCCGGAATGGGGGGCTGGACGGTCCAGCTTTCCCCGCCATCGGCGGTCTTGTAGACCGACCCGAATTCCCCCAGCGCATAGCCGGTGTCGGCATTGGGGAACTGGATATCGGTCAGGATCAGGTCCTCCCCGATCGACCGGTCCTCCCAGCTTGTCCCCGCGTCAGCGCTGACCAGGATGGTGGAAAAGCCGCCGACCACCCACAGCCGCCCGGCCGCATCACAGGCGATGGCCTGCGGCACCTCCTTGCCCTCCAGCGCCCGCATGGTCCAGCGGTCACCGTCGTCGGTGCTGGTGAAGACCTGACCGCGCCCGTCCAGCGCTGCAAAACGCCCATCGGGGCAGGCAGCGACATCCAGCAGCGCCGGGCGCAGGCCGCCCGTGCGATCATCCAGATCATGCCGATGCCAGGACGCCCCGCCATCCCGGCTGGTGCCGATGACACCGCGCAGGCCGACAGCAACGATGGTACCCGTCTTTTCCGACCTTGCCACCGCCTGCAACAGGTCGGTGCGGCCGAAACCGTCGGCCGCCGCCGCCCCGGTGAGGGTGGCCAGCGCCAGAGCCAGGGCCGTCAGGCAACGGGCAGGGTTCAGGGTTCGGCGCCCGCGGGACAAGCGGGATCGCCACGCGAAAGGCGCGTCGCACATTTTTGGATTTCCCCCTTACGCACGGGTCGCGGGCGGCGCGATGGCCGTCCCGGTCCCGGACTATTGCCGCCCCTGCTGCGGGTGGGGCGCTTCTTCGGTAAGGAAAAGATTAGCAACCTGCATGCCAGGGCCGGAAATCCAGGCTTCCCGGCGGATGGACCGGGGCCGCCTTGATGATTTCATCGAAAGCGGCCCCGGTAGATGAAAGCGGGTGATGATTTGGTGAAGGCGCCGGCGTGGACCCGACCCTTCAAATCACCTTGCGCTTCAGCCGATAGGCCAGCTGTGGCCGCGTGATGCCCAGCATGCGGGCTGCCTCGGAGATATTGCCCTGCGCACGCTCCACGGCGGCATGCAGCAGCCGCTCCTCCAGATCGTCCAGCGAGGTGCCGGAACCCAGTAGCGTGTCGATCAGGTCATCGGCCCCCGCGTTGGGAAGCGGCGTCTTGTTGGCGGGTTCGCGCGTCGCCGCTTGGGAGGTGTTCAGGAAACCCTCTCCCGACATGGCCAGCACCGATCCGCTGACCATCTCGCCAGAGGTGAACAGGTGGCAGAGATCGATCGCCTCCCCATCCGAGGCCAGGATTACCCCGCGCTCGATCATGTTTTCCAACTCGCGGATATTGCCTGGCCAGTCATAGGAGAACAGGCCGTTGATGGCGCGCTGGGTGAAGCCGGTGATGTGCTTGCCGTGCCGCGTGCGGAAACGCGTCAGGAAATGGTCCATCAGCAACGGGATATCGGCGCGGCGGTCGCGCAGCGGCGGGATCTGGATGGGAAAGACATTCAGGCGGAAGAACAGATCCTCGCGGAAGGTGCCGCGCCGGGCACAGTCGCGCAGATTGATATTGGTGGCGGTCACGACGCGCACATCGACCTTGCGGCTTTTGCGGTCGCCCACACGCTCCACCTCCCCTTCCTGAAGGGCACGCAGCAGCTTGCCCTGGGCCTGCAGGGTCAGGGTCCCGATCTCGTCCAGGAACAGGGTGCCGCCATGGGCGCGTTCAAAGCGGCCGGCCCGGCTTTCGGTGGCGCCGGTGAAGGCGCCCTTCTCCACCCCGAACAGCTCGCTTTCGATCAGATGTTCGGGAATGGCGGCACAATTGATGGCCACGAACGGGCCCGTGCTGCGCTTGGAAATGCGATGCAGGGTCTGGGCGAACAGCTCCTTGCCCACCCCGCTTTCGCCCAGCAGCAGAACGGTGGCATTGGTGCCCGCCACCTTTTCCAGCATGTGGCAGACCATGTTGAAGCCGGCGGATGCGCCGACAAGCTGCTTTTCAGAAGCCGGCGGTGCCTCCCCTGCCGGCGCCGGCAGGGTGCTGGCGGGTCCCCCCCGCGCCGTCGCATTGGATACGGACAGCTTGTCACGGTTGGCGAAGGCCTGGGGCTGCAGATAACGCAGCTCATCCTCCGTGATGTCCCATTCCGAAACGGGTTTACCGATGATACGGCAGGCGGCCGCCCCGGTGGCCCGGCATTCCACCTCCCGGAACAGCACGGGCCGGCCCACGAAAACCGACGTGTAGCCAGAGGCGTAGCCCTGCTGCATCCAGCAGACATTCTCCGACCCGAAGCCGAAATTCTCGATATGGACCTCGTCCTCGGCACTGTCGTGCCACAGGAACTCTCCATAGAAATGGCCGGTGGCGCTGTCGCTTTCCAGCCGGATCGGCTCCACATTCACGATGCCTTCCAGGGCATGCAATTGCGGGCCAACCAGAAAGAAATCGGTGAAGCTGGCCTTGCCGCGCACCTTCACGGCCAGTTCCGCATCCTGGGCACCGGACGCATAGCCCATGCGGATCAGCAGGGCGCGCGCCGCCGACATGCCCAGTGTTTCCACCAGCTCCCGGCGCAGCGCACCAAGGGCGCGTGTATGCATCAGGATCATGCGGTTATTGTCCAGCCAGATGCGCCCCTTCTTGGGGGAAAAGCGCAGCCGGCTGGCCAGATCCTCAATGTCCGGCAGATCGAACTGATCAAAGACCTGTGTGCCGCATTTCCCAACCGCGTCGGTAGGGCGGATGATGCCGCCACCGCGCAGGTTACCCGCCTGCTTGTCGGCCATATGGTTCCTCCCAAGGGCGCTTCTTTGGCGCCTCTGTCATCAAAGCGTATGTCGGGGCCGACCGGCTGGCAATCGCCAATCGAACCGTGACCGGACTGTCCTTCGTCGGGGATGGATGGTGCGTCGCACGCGCTGCGCTGCGTCATGATGAAATCATTCATCATGACGGCGCCGCACTTTTGCCAATTGATCAATTGGTGATCCACGGTCGCGTCCATCCACCCGTTTTCCATCCACCCGCGCCCGCTTCCGCCCTGTTGAAAGCAATGGTCAAGCGCAGGCCGTTCCTGGCCTTCCGGCCTGTCCTTCCTGGTGCAAACCACGGGCCATGCGAGCACCCGATCGTGGCTGGCACGGTGATTGCGATATGCGCCGGCACCCGGCCTACGCATGCCGGGATCAAAGGCCCGATCGCACGGATGAACCGGCGGCGGCCGACCAAGGCAACGACGGATGGGGGACAGCCCATCCATCCGCCTTCGAACAGGGGGAAACATGCACATCCAGCCACAGAACCCGCTTACCCGGTAGCGATCCCGCCGCACCACCCAGCCGGGTGCCGCGCGGCCCAGTGCCTTGCCGTTGAAACCAGGCGTCCGCCCATGACCAGGCGGTGACGTCAACGGGCCTTTGCGCCCGCATAAAAGGGGGACAGGGAGACATGCCCAAGATCAGGGGTTTGATGAGCCGCCAACTGGCCGGCCTGCTGCTTTCCGCGACGGCGCTGGCCGTACCCGCCGGCGCCTTTGCCGAGGACGCGGATGTCGGCGGCTTCGTCGAGAACGTAACCCATGTGCGCAAGGATGATGGGCTGGTGAAGGCCCGCACCACGGCACAGATCGAAATCCAGAAGGATTTCGAACCGACGGGCCGGTTCAGCCGCCTGTCCTTCAACGCCATCCTGCGCGGCAGCTACGACGCGGTCTATGACCTGCGCGACACCCGTTTCGGCGAAAATGCCGGCGGGTCGATCCTGCTGGAAAGCGTGGCCATGGGGAAATCCGTGCCCCATGGCGGCGGCATCCCGCTGCCCGCCGGCCCCATCAACCTGACCAAGAATCCCAATGACGGCATGATCGTGCTGGGCCAGCCGCTGCATGACGCCAATGGTGGCGTCAGTTTCGGCGTACCGGTGCGCCCCTGTGACGTGGATAGCCGCGGCTGCATTCCAGGTTATCTGGATTACAGCCTGAACGACCTGCGCTATCCGGAATTCAACAAGCGGCTGGATTTCCTGCGCGAAGCCTATGTCGACGCCGCCTGGGATGTGGGTGGGGCCGAGGAACTGGGCGTGCGCATCGGCCGCCAGCAGGTGGTCTGGGGCCGCACCGACCTGTTCCGCGTGCTGGATGTCATCAACCCCGTCGATTACAGCCGCAACAACATCTATGACGAGCTGGAGGATATCCGCATCCCGCAATGGATCGCGACGGCCGAATACCGTATGGGCGGCACCGGTCCCTTTGACGATCTGAACCTGCAATTCGTCTGGAATTTCGACAAGTTCCGACCGTCCAATATCGGTCAGGCGGGCACGCCCTATACGATCCTGGATGCCGGCAGCTTCTTCCGCGGCATGAAGAATTGCTGGGATAATGGCTGCACCGTGTCGAACTTCGCCAATGGCAATCTGGCGACCGACTTCCCGTCCCATGTCATCGGCATCCGCCAGGCCAATCTGCCGAAATGGAGCCTGGATGATACGCAGTTCGGCGGCAAGGTCGAAGGCGTGTTCCAGAGCGTGGGCTTCAGCTTCAATTATCTGCACACCCGCGCCCAGTTGCCCACGCTGCGCGGCGGCATCCCGGCCGACAATGCCTTCACGCCGGGGGTGGAGGCGCAGGCCTGGCCCTATCTGATCGCCTTCGACATCGACTTTCCCAAGGTCGATCTCTATGGCACCTCGCTGGATTTCTATGTCGACAGCCTGAAATCGGCCGTGCGCATGGAATTCGCCTATACGACGGGGGAGGAGTTCGCCAACACCCTGCGGCCGCGCCTGTTCAGCAGCAGCGATGTCATCCGCTATGTCGTCGGCATCGACCGCCAGACCTTCATCCCCTTCCTGAACCCGACGCGGTCCTTCCTGATCTCCGGCCAGATCTTCGGTCAGCATCTGCTGGATCATGAACTGGAACAGGGGCCGCTGGGCCCGATGGGCATGCCGGATTGGAAGAACAGCTGGATCGGTACCCTGCTGATCAAGGGCTTCTACCTGAACGACCGCCTGTCGCCGCAGATCATCACGGCCTATGACTTCAAGGCCAAGGCCGCCGCCATCGCGCCGTCCGTCGACTGGCTGATCAATGACAGCTGGCAGGTCGTGCTGGGCGGCAATTTCAAGGTCGGCAAGGGCATCCGCACCTTCGACGATTGCCGGTCCTGCAACCCGTTCCCGCCTTTTACCGCCACGCCGCTGCATGCGGGCGGGGCGCCCGGTTCCATCGGCCTGGGCGGGTTCGAGCCGCTGGGCCGCTTCCGCTCCGGCCCCATCGGCATGGCGCAGCGCGAAGACGAAGTCCAACTGACCGTCCGTTACCGGTTCTGAGCATTCCTGGGAGGATCAAAGATGAAAGCGATGAAATTCGCCCGCACCCTGCGCATGACCGCAGCGGTCGGTGTGGCGCTCTGCACCCTGGCCATCGGCGGCACGGCCGACGCCCAGAATGCGCAGGACCTTCAGGAAAGCTTCTTTCCCTACAAGAAGGGCATGCCGCAGGTTCCCGGCATCACGCCCGGTCTGGTCATCAACAAGGGCAATGTGGACGCGGCCAAGGATTATCTGGACCCGGCCATGTACCAGTTCATCAAGGATGGCTGGGTGGAGGTCACGGTCGGCGCCACCACCGACTTCCCATTGCCCGCCTCCTATGTGAAGGCGTCGGAACAGAATGTGGGCAAGGTGACCATCGGCCAGGATGGCAACCTGTCCGGCTATGTCGCCGGCCGGCCCTTCCCCGCCGACCCCGACCCCAAGGACCCGCTGGCCGGACAGAAACTGGCCTGGAATTACAAGCACGGCTATAACTGGGGGGACAGCGCCGCCATCTACCCCTTCTACTGGCGCTTCAAGAACCTGAGCTCCGGCGCCATTGAGCGCGAGATCAAGTTCAACTTCCACTTCCTGAACTTCAAGCATCGCGTCGACCAGTCGCCGCTGCCCGACCTGCCCGACAATCCGTCCAACATCTTCCGCGGCATCTATGTGCAGGTGCTGGAACCGGGTGATCTGAAGAACACCCAGTTGCTGATCCTGCGCTACGAGGATGATGGCAAGCGCGACGATGCCTGGCTGTATCTGGGCTTCCAGCGCCGCGTGCGCCGTCTGGCCACGGGTCAGGTGACTGACGCCTTCCTGGGCTCCGATCTGATGATCGAGGATTTCGAGGGCTATAACGGCCGCATCGCCGACATGAAATGGACCTACAAGGGCACGAAGATGATGCTTCTGCCCTTCTACAACCATAACGACCTGAAGCTGGCGACCGACATCAAGGACCCGGACGGGTATCAATATGTCGATTTCGGCGGCAAGGGCGGCTGTTTCCCCAACATCACCTGGCAGTTGCGCAAGACCTATGTGCTGGAAGCCGAACCGGTGGACCCCGCCCACCCGATTTCAAAGCGCGTTTTCCATATCGACGCCCAGGCCATGACCATCCAACGCACGCTGATCTATGACCGGAAGGGCGACCTGTGGAAGTCCTGGACCATCGGCAAGTCCCATCCCGACCATCATCTGGCCGTGAACAAGGGCACGGGCGTGGCCATCGATGACAGTTTCAGCATGATCGATGTGCTGTCGGGCCATTGCACGACAGGCCAGTTCAAGGGCCAGGTCGATCCCAAACTGTCGCCGGCCAACATGTTCAACGTCCAGAACATGCGCGCCGAAGGAAGGTAATCCTCCCGCCCAGGCGGTCCCCATCCAGCCGCCGGCCCCCTTGCCGGACCGACGGGCGACCGCCGGTCCGGCTTTTGTTTTCGATGTCGGCCAGCGTTTCGACACGCCGTCGCTTTCTCCCCTTCTCTCCCGTCACCCCGGCGAAAGCCGGGGCCCAGCGTGAGGCGCGGTCAGCGCCGATATAAGTCCATATCGCGGCAGACGCCGCTCTGCGCTGGGTCCCGGCTTTCGCCGGGATGACGGGAGAGAGGATGGGAAATCGCCCCCCTCTCCCAAACCGGAGCCCCCCATGACCCCCACCGATGTGATCTTCTATTTCAACTTCCGCAGCCCCTATTGCTATCTCGTCTCCAAGACGCTGTGGCCAGTCTTGGACAAGTATCATGTCAATATTGTCTGGCGGCCGCTCGGTGGCTGGGACGGGCGGTCGCCGCCGGAACGGGCCAAGGTGAAAATCCCGCTGGTCCGGCAGGATCTGGCCCGCTGGGCCCGGCGGCTGGGCGTGCCGCTGAACCCGCCGCCGCCGACCACCGAGCCGACCTTGGCCGGCTACGGTTCCCTGCTGGCGGATCAGCGCGGGCTGCTGCGTCCCTATATCGTGGAGATGATGCGCAAGGAATGGGCCGAAGGCATGGATATCGGACAGCGCGACATCGTGCTGGATGTCGGGGCCGCCATCGGCCTGGACCGGGCGGAACTGGCCGCCACGCTGGATGATCCGGCATCCGCCGCCACCCTGGCCCGCAACAGCGAGCTGGCATTCGATCAAGGCGTCATCGGTGTGCCCAGTTTCGTCGTCGGCGATCAGGTCTTCTGGGGCAATGACCGCGTGGACTTCCTGGAAGAGCATCTGCGAGAGCTGCGTCTGGCGAAGCTGTGATCGCCCTTGATGAAATGATCAATCGGTCCGATAGGCCAGCTTCACCGAAAGATCAAGCCGGCAGGCATGGCCGGGGCAACAGAGAAACCGGCCCCGGCCACCCCGCCGAAAAGGCCTAATAGTTCCATACATATCAATATCTTATAAATTCTGACCGCAAGTGCCCGTTGCCCCCCGTCTCTGGCACGGGCCTTGCGAAACAGGATGCAGATGCCGACCCCGCCCCGTCCCAACCCCAAGGGAAAGAGGGCCACCACCGCCAGGACGGTGGGGATGACCAGGGGCGGTCCCCTTCAGGGAGGGAATGTTCATGGCCAGTGCCACGCCGGCTGACCCGCCACTTATCGATATTTCCAAGCGCCGCGTCCGTGTGACCGGCACACGCGGGTCCTTCGTGCTGTTCGATTTCACCATCGGCGATCCCGACCTGACGGTGGAGCTGGTGCTGCCCATGCCGGCCTTCCGCGAATTCCGCGTCGCAAACGCGGCCGAGATGGTGGTGGAGGGTGAAGCCGCCGCCGGCTTCGCCCTTCTTTCCGCCCGCTATCCCGCATCATCCGAACCCGTCAGGAGCCCGGCATGAGCCTGGAGATCAAGACCACCGCCCTTCAGCAGCGGCGGCAGACCTTTGCCAATGTCGCGCGCCGGCTGGGCGCCGACCGCCCCGCCTCGCGCTATGAAGAGTCGATGTACGACATGCAGCCCGAGGCGAACTTCCATTACCGCCCCACCTGGGCCCCGCAATATGAACTGTTCGACAAGTCGCGCACCTCCATCACCATGGAAGACTGGTACGCGCCGCGCGATCCGCGTCAGCTTTACTATGGTTCCTACACCATCGCCCGGTCGCGGATGATGGAAGCGACGGAAAAGAATTTCAGCTTCGTCGAAAAGCGGGCGTTGCTGTCCAACATCGACGCCCCATGGGCGGAGATGGTCCGGCTCTATCTGCTGCCCCTGCGTCATTACGAATGGGGCGCCAACATGAACAATTCAGAGATCACGGCCGTCGGCTATGGTGCCGCGATCACCGAGGCGACCCAGTTCATCACCATGGACCGGCTGGGCATCGCCCAGATCATCAGCCGCGTCGGCCTGGTGATGGACGGCAATTCCGGTTCAACCCTGTCGGAAGCGAAAAAGGCCTGGCTGGACGATCCCGTCTGGCAGGGCGTGCGCCGCATGGTGGAGGACAGTTTCGTCCTGTCCGACTGGTTTGAAATGCTGGTGGCACAGAACCTGTCCATGGATGGCATGGTCTATCCGCTGGTCTATGCCCGCTTCGACGCGGCCGGCCAGCGCCACGGCGCCCAGGGCCTGTCGATGCTGACCGAGTTCATGGTCGACTGGCAGGATGACAATGCCAAATGGGTCGATGCCGTCATCAAGCGCGTGGCGGCGGAAAATGACGCCAACAAACAGCTTCTGTCCGGCTGGTACGCCGCCTGGGCCACCCGCGCACAGGACGCCCTGCTGCCGCTGGCAGAACATGTGCTGGGCTGCGACGGGGTGACGGCGCTGGCGGAGATCCGTCAGGCGCTGGACACCCGCGCCCGCAAAATCGGCCTCGCGGTTTAAGGAAGGATCGCCCCATGGCGCAGAATGTTTCCATCACGCTTCAGAACACGGACGAGGGCCGGGCCATCACCACGGCCATCCTGGGCGACAATCCGGAAGCCAGCGTCAGCAGCATGCCATCGCTGACCAAGATCAACTGCCCCGGCCGGCTGGAAATCCGCCGCGACAGCGTCGAGGCGCAGTTGGGCCGCGATTACGACCTGCAGGAGCTGCAGCTCAGCATCATCAGCCTGGCCGGCAATGTCGATGAGGATGACGAGCGCATCATCATCGCCTGGAAGAACTGATCCCACCCATCCCGACAGAGGCATCATCCATGACGACGCTGTTGAAGGACCCGAAGGCCGCCCGCAAGCTGGGGCTGAAGGAGCGTTACGCGCACCTGACCCGCGGCCTGGGCTGGGAAACCACCTATCAGCCGATGAGCAAGGTGTTCCCGTTCGCCGATTACGAAGGCATCAAGATCCATGACTGGGACGCCTGGGAAGACCCGTTCCGCCTGACCATGGACGCCTACTGGAAATATCAGGCGGAGAAGGAGCGCAAGCTCTATGCCGTGATCGACAGCTTTGCCCAGAATAACGGGCAGATGAACATCACGGATGCGCGTTACATCAACGCCATCAAGCTGTTCCTGACGGGCGTGTCGCCCCTGGAATATATGGCCCATCGGGGATATGCCCAGGTCGGCCGCCATTTCGTCGGCGCCGGCCCGCGCGTGGCCTGTCAGATGCAGGCCATTGACGAGCTGCGCCACGCCCAGACGCAGATCCATACGATCAGCCACTACAACAAATTCTTCGACGGGCTGCATGACAGCCGGCACATGCATGACCGCGTCTGGTACCTGTCGGTGCCGAAAAGCTTCTTCGACGATGCGTCCAGCGCCGGGCCGTTCGAATTCCTGACGGCGATCAGCTTCAGCTTTGAATATGTGCTGACCAACCTGCTGTTCGTGCCCTTCATGTCGGGTGCCGCCTTTAATGGCGACATGGCCACGGTCACCTTCGGCTTTTCAGCGCAGAGCGATGAGAGCCGGCACATGACGCTGGGGCTGGAGATCATCAAGTTCATGCTGGAGCAGGACGAAGGCAATGTGCCCATCGTCCAGAAATGGATCGATAAATGGTTCTGGCGTGGCTACCGGCTGCTGACCATCGTCGCCATGATGATGGATTACATGCTGCCCAAGCGCGTCATGTCCTGGTCGGAAGCCTGGGAAATGTATTTCGAGGAAGCCGGCGGCGCCCTGTTCAAGGATCTGGCCCGCTATGGCATCCGCGAGCCGAAATATGCCGACGTGGCGGCTAAGGAAAAATCACGCCTGAGCCATGAGGCCTGGTGCACCTTCTACAACTACACCCAGGCCGCGGCCTTCCACACCTGGGTGCCGAAGCCGGACGAACTGGCCTGGCTGTCGGAGAAATACCCGGACACCTTCGACAAGCTGTACCGCCCGCGCTTCGAGTACTGGCAGAAACAGCAGGAGGAAGGTAAGCGCTTCTACAATAACAGCCTGCCCCAGCTTTGCACCGTCTGCCAGATCCCCATGCTGTTTACGGAGCCGGACGATCCAACCAAGATCTGCTTCCGCCGGGCCGAGTACAAGGGCGAGACCTATCATTTCTGCTCTGACGGCTGCTGCGACATCTTCAAGGACGAGCCGGAGAAATACATCCAGTCTTGGCTGCCCGTTCACCAGATCTTCCAGGGCAATTGCGGCGGGGCCACCATCCCCGACGTGCTGGCCTGGTACCATCTGAACAATGGCGCCGACAATCTGGATTACGAAGGCTCCCCCGACCAGCAGCTGTGGGACGCCTGGACCAAGGATCGCGGGAAGGCGTCGGGGTGAGGGGGGGCGTTGGCCTGGCTTCTTCTCCGTCATCCCGGCGAAAGCCGGGACCCAGGGGCCAAGCGCCCGACCTATGCGCTGTTTTGATCGACACTGCCGACAGCTTTGAGCTTCTGGCCCCTGGGTCCCGGCTTTCGCCGGGATGACGGGAAAAGGCGGATCGGCGGCGACGGAAATACCACACAATCATCAACGGCCGCCCCCACTGCGGGCGGCCGACAGGGGAGGTTTGCCATGGCGGTTGCCGCGATCGGCCCTTACGAATTCCAGCCCAAGGACCGGCTGGAGAATTTCCACGGAAACCAGGTCGTCTACCTGCATTGGGAAGATCATCTGCTGTTCTGCGCACCGGTGGCCTTTCCGCTGCCGCCCGAAATGCCCTTTGCCGCCTTCCACGACCAGATCGTGCCGGCGGCCTATGCCCAGCATCCGGACTTTGCCGCCATCGACTGGGCCAAGGCGGAATGGAAGCTGGACGGCGCGCCCTTCACGCCGGACCCGGCCCAGGGTCTGAAGGCGCAGGGCATCGGGCACAAATCGGTGCTGGTCCTGCGCACGCGGGGCCTGACCGGCATCAACGGCTCCCACGCCTGAGGCTGTCATGGGTTACCAACTGACCATCGAGCCGCTGGGCGAAACCATCGAGGTGGCGGAAGGCCAGACGCTGCTGGATGCCTGCCTGCGCAACGGCATCTACCTGCCCTACCAGTGCAACCACGGGCTCTGTGGCACCTGCAAGGTGGCCGTGCTGGATGGCGATGTCGACCACGCCGCGTCCAGCCCCTTTGCCCTGATGGATTTCGAACGGGAGGAAGGCCGCACGCTGGCCTGCTGTGCCAGGGCCCTGTCCGACGTCACCATCGAGGCGGATGTGGAGGTGGACCCCGACGCCGAGCATCACCCCGTGCAGGACGTGACCGCGACGGTAGAGGCCATCGCCGACCTGACACCCGATATCAAGGCCGTCTGGCTGCGCGTGCCGGGTGCGGGCCTGCCCTTCCAGGCCGGGCAATATGTCAACCTGCGCCTGCCGGGACTGGAGGAGCCGCGCGCCTTCTCCATCGCGTCGGCCCCTTCCGATCCGACCTTGCTGGAATTGCAGGTCCGCCGGGTGCCGGGTGGGGTGGGCACGACCTATATCCACGAGCGTCTGGCGGTCGGCGACCGGCTGGACCTGTCCGGGCCACTGGGCCGGTTCCATGTCCACAAATCCCAGCCGGAA
This sequence comes from Niveispirillum sp. FG148, assembly GCF_057809655.1. Classification (NCBI taxonomy): domain Bacteria; kingdom Pseudomonadati; phylum Pseudomonadota; class Alphaproteobacteria; order Rhodospirillales; family Azospirillaceae; genus Niveispirillum; species Niveispirillum sp. FG148. Next base: position 71,658 of record NZ_JBMDKJ010000021.1, on the reverse strand, counting down.
CCGATGCTGTTCCTGGCCGGCGGGTCGGGCCTGTCCAGCCCGAAAAGCATGGTGCTGGACCTGCTGGCTGGCGGCTGGATCGGCCCCATCACGCTGATCCACGGCGTGCGCAGGAGCTGCGACGCCTATGACGGCGTCCTGCTACACGAACTGGCCCGCCGGCACGCCAACTTCACCTATATCCCGGCCACCTGCCAGGGGTCCGAAGGCGATGGCTGGGAAGGCGAGCGCGGCTTTGTGCATGAGGTAGCGGAGCGCCATTTCAACAGCAGCTTCAAGGGCATGAAGGCCTATCTCTGCGGCCCGCCCGTGATGATCGACGCCTGCGTCAGAAGCCTGATGAAGGGGCGGCTGTTCGAAAAGGACATCCATATGGAGAGCTTCGTGACCAAGGCAGACAGCGCCACCGTCACGAAAAGCCCGCTTTACAAAAGGATCTGAGGCCATGGGACAGGACCAACGCCACCGCGTCACCGTCCGCGACAATGGCGGCAGCTTTACCTGCACAAGCGATGACCGGGTGCTGATCGCCATGGAACGAAGCGGACAGGCCGATATCCCCGTCGGCTGCCGCGGGGGCGGCTGTGGCGTCTGCCGGGTGCAGGTGCTGGAAGGCGCCTATGAGACGGGGCCGATGAGCAAGCGTCATGTGGGGCCGGTCGAGAAGGCGCGCGGCCTGGCGCTGGCCTGTCGGCTTTACGCCCGCGGCGACCTGGTCCTGGCACTCGATGTCAGCCCGGATTGCCTTTACCCGGTGCCGGATACGACCGCACCTCTGCGTGATGAAAGCAACCCGGAGGGCTGCAGGCCGGCGACCGCCGGCCCTGCGCCCATGCGCCGTGAGCCAAGTCGCCGGATGGCGGCGCCCGGCGCTTGAGGAAACATCCAAAACAAAACAGGGAAGGAAACGATCATGAGCATGACAGGTGTCCTGCGCCCCGGCTTCGCCCAGGTGCGCGTGCTGGATCTGGACGAGGCCTTGGTGCATTACCGCGACCGTATCGGCCTGGAACTGGTGGAGGTGGCCGGCGATGGCCGCGCGTATCTGCGCGCCTATGACGAGTTCGACCGCCATTCCATCGTGCTGCGCGAGGCGGACGAGCCGGGCCTGGATGTGATGGGCTTCAAGGTCGCATCCGAAGATGCGCTGATCGCCCTGACGGGCCGGCTGCACGAAGCCGGTATCGACACGCAGGACGTGCCCGCCGGGGAACAGCCGGGCCTGGGCCGGCGCGTGCGCTTCGGCACACCGACGGGCCATCTGATCGACCTGTATGTCAGCATGGAACGGTCGGACAATGGCCCCATGACCGACAATCCCGACCTGTGGCGCACCGAACCGCGCGGCATGCGCGTCATCCGCTTCGACCATTGCCTGCTCTATGGCGATGATATTGACGGCACGGCCGCCATCTTCCGCGATGTGCTGGGCTTCAACCTGACCGAACAGGTGGTGACACCGGACGGGGCGGAAACCATCGCCATCTTCCTGACCTGCTCCACCAAGGCGCATGACCTGGCGCTGGTCCGCTTCCCCGGCAAGGGCAAGCTGCATCATGTCAGTTTCTTGCTGGAAAACTGGAATGATATCGGCCACGCCGCCGACCTGATGACCCGTTACAACGTTTCGGTTGATATCGGCCCCACGCGCCACGGCATCACCCGCGGCCAGACCATCTATTTCTTCGACCCGTCGGGCAACCGGAACGAGGTGTTCGCGGGCGGCTACCAGTTCTATCCCGACAATCCCGTGCGCACCTGGACGGCGGACGAGGCCGGAAAGGCCATCTTCTATTACGAGCGCGCGCTGAACGACCGCTTCATGACCGTGGTGACCTGAACCACGCCCCCGGCCCCGGCGGTGCGACAGCGCCGGGGATGGGGGATTTTGTTGCGGACCCCCTTGTGCGGTCATGTCCCCCTTCCTCTCCCGTCACCCCGGCGAAAGCCGGGGCCCAGCGTGAGGCGCGGTCAGCGCCGATATGACAAATATCGCGGCAGACGCCGCTCTGCGCCTGGGTCCCGGCTTTCGCCGGGATGACGGGAGGGAGAAGGGAACCGTCAGCCAAAAATGAACAGACAGCGCCTTAACACGGCCCCCACGACCCTCCCCCCCCCCAAAGGAACCCCGCCATGACCGACCGGCGCATCCTGAATTTCATCAACGGAGCCTTCGTGGCTGGCAGTTCCGGCCGCTGGTTTACGGATCGCAATCCCTGCGACAACAGCATCATCGCCCAGGTGGCGGAGGCCGATGCGCAGGATGTGGATGCGGCCGTGAAGGCGGCGCGTGCCGCCCTGCACGGGCCGTGGGGCCGCATGAGCATGGCCGAACGGTCCGACATCCTGCACCGTGTGGCCGACGGCGTCACGGCCCGCTTCCAGGAGTTCCTGGAAGCCGAATGCCTGGACACGGGCAAGCCGAAAAGCCTGGCCAGCCATATCGACATTCCGCGCGGGGCCGCCAATTTCAAGGTCTTCGCCGACCTGATCAAGAATGTGCCCACGGAAGCCTTCACCATGCCGACACCGGACGGCACCGGGGCCGTCAATTACGGGGTGCGCCGTCCGCGCGGGGTCATCGGGGTCATCTGCCCGTGGAACCTGCCGCTGCTGCTGATGACCTGGAAGGTCGGGCCGGCGCTGGCCTGCGGCAATACCGTCGTGGTCAAACCGTCGGAGGAAACACCGGCCACGGCAGCCTTGCTGGGCGAGGTGATGAACGCGGCCGGCGTGCCACCCGGCGTCTATAATGTCGTCAACGGCTTCGGTCCCGGCAGTGCGGGGGAATTCCTGACCACACACAAGGGCGTCAACGGCATCACCTTCACGGGCGAGACCCGCACGGGCACGGCCATCATGAAGGCCGCCGCAGAAGGCACGCGCCCCGTCAGCTTCGAACTGGGCGGCAAGAATCCCGGCATCATCTTTGCCGACGCCGACATGGACAAGGCCATCGAAGGCACGCTGCGGTCCGTCTTCGCCAATTGCGGGCAGGTCTGTCTGGGGACGGAACGGGTCTTTGTCGAACGGCCGATCTTCGACACATTCGTGGCAAGGCTGAAGGAAGGGGCCGAAGCCCTGCGCCTGGGCGTGCCCTCCGATGCCCAGGCCAATTTTGGCCCGCTGATCAGCAAGGAACATCAGGCCAAGGTCCATTCCTATTACCAGAAGGCCCGCGACCTGGGCGCCACCATCGTCACCGGCGGCGGCATCCCGCAAATGCCGGGTGCCCTGGCCGATGGAAGCTGGATCGAGCCCACCATCTGGACCGGCCTGTCTGATGACAGCCCGATCATGCGGGAGGAGATTTTCGGCCCCTGCTGCCATGTCAGCCCCTTCGACAGCGAGGAAGAGGTGATTGCCCGGGCCAACGACACCGAATATGGGCTGGCGGCATCGGTCTGGACGGAGAATAGCAGCCGCGCCCACCGCGTCGCCGCCCGGATCGAAGCCGGCATCGTCTGGGTCAACAGCTGGTTCCTGCGTGACCTGCGCACGGCCTTCGGCGGGTCCAAATCGTCCGGCATCGGGCGGGAGGGCGGCGTCCACGGCCTGGAATTCTACACCGAACTGACCAACATCTGCGTGAAGCTGTGAGGCATGATGCCCGATATCACCCCTGAACAGATCGAAGCGGCAGCCGCCAGCTTGCGCGCCGTCAAGGCGGGCGGCACGCCCATCCAGCCCTTGCGTGAAACGCTGGGCACCAACGATCCCACCATCGCCTATGCCATCCAGGAGGCGAACACGCGTCACTGGCTGGCTGGCGGGCGGCGGCTGGTAGGGCGCAAGATCGGCGCCACCTCGCGGGCCGTGCAGACCATGCTGGGCCTGGACCAGCCGGATTACGGCATGCTGTTCGCCGACATGGCCTTCACCGACGGGGAGGAAATCCCCTTTGATCAGTTGCACCAGCCCAAGGTGGAGGGGGAGGTCGCCTTTGCCCTGAAGGATGATCTGGATGGGGACGGCCTGACCATCGCCGATGTCATCCACGCCATCGATTATGCCCTGCCCGCGATCGAGATCGTGGGCAGCCGCATCAAGGACTGGAACATCAAGATCCTGGACACCATTGCCGACAATGCCAGCGCCGACCTGTTCGTGCTGGGCACGCGACCGGTTGCCCTGTCGGATTTCGATCCCGTCCTGTGCGGCATGGTCATCGACAAGCGCGGCGAACCGGTTTCCACCGGTGCCGGCATTGCCTGTCTGGGCAACCCGCTGACCGCGACCCTGTGGCTGGCGCGCAAGATGGTGGCCGTGGGCCGACCGCTGAAGCGGGGCGACATCGTCCTGTCGGGCGCTTTGGGGCCGCTGGCACCGGTCGCCAAGGGCGACAGCATCGAGCTGCGCATCAACGGCCTGGGCAGCGTCCGGGGGCATTTCGGGTAGGGGCCCGGGCAGGTTCTCTCCCCCATCCTCCTGGCGACAAGCCCCTGGGCGCTGACTTAGCCATCTGCACCCTCCCTGCCTCCCCCGCGCAAGCGGGGGTCCAGGGGCCAGGGGCACCAACCGTTGTTGCTTGTGGCCCCTGGATCCCCGCTTCCGCGGGGAAGGCACCTTATTCCAAGGGGTTAACTTGGCGCCCAAGGGTTTGTCACCGGGAGGACGGGAGAAGCCGCTTCACCGTAATTCCGCCCCCCCAAAAAACAGGAACATCACCATGAAACTCCTGGCAGAACTCGCCCGCACCGTGGACGAGGCCGCGCGCACCGCCACCGAGATCCCGCAGCTGGCCGACAGCCATGATCTGGGATTGGACGAAGCCTATGCCATCCAGGCCCTGTCCATCCGCCGCCGGCAGGAACGGGGGGAGCGCATCATCGGCATGAAGATGGGCCTGACCAGCCGGGCCAAGATGAACCAGATGGGCGTGCATGACGTCATCTGGGGCCGGCTGACCGACGCCATGCGGGTGGAGGATGGCGAAGCGATCCAGTTTGACCGCTATGTGCATCCGCGCGTGGAACCGGAAATCGCCTTCCTGCTGAAACGCCCACTGGAAGGGATCGTGACCATGGCGGAGGCGTTGAACGCAGTGGAGGCCGTGGCCCCGGCGCTGGAGATCATCGACAGCCGATACCGGAACTTCAAGTTCAGCCTGCCCGATGTCATCGCCGACAATTCCAGCTCCTCCTCCTTCGTGCTGGGCGCCTGGAACCGGCCGGATATCGACCTGTCAAACCTGGGCATGGTCATGCGCTTCAACGGCAAGGTGATGCAGGTGGGCTCTTCCGCCGCCATCCTGGGCCATCCGGGCCGCAGTCTGGCGGCGGCGTCCCGCCTGGTCGCGGCCAGCGGGCTACGGCTGGAGGCGGGCTGGATCATCCTGGCCGGCGGGGCGACGGCGGCGGACTCCCTGTCGCCCGGCCTGTCCGTGTCGCTGGATGTGCAGCATCTGGGCGCCACGGGCTTTACGGTGAAGTGAGGAGCCGACCCATGTCCCCCTCCCCCGAAATCGGTCGGTCCATCCTGGCCGGCGGTGTGGCTGTCAATTACCATGACTACGGCAATGGCGATCCCGTCATCCTGATCCATGGCTCCGGCCCCGGCGTCACCGCCTGGGCCAACTGGTGGCTGACCATCCCGGAATTGTCCCGGCGGGTGCGGACCATCGCGCCCGACATGCTGGGCTTCGGCTACAGCGAACGGCCGGGGGGAGAGCGGATGGTCTGCGACAAATCCGTCTGGGTGGCGCAACTGGCAGCATTGATGGACGCGCTCGACATCGACCGCGCCCATATCATCGGCAACAGTTTTGGCGGGGCCATCGCGCTGGCCATGGCCATTGCCCATCCCGACCGGGTGGGCAAGCTGGTGCTGATGGGGGCGGCGGGTACGGCCTTTCCCATTACCGACGGGCTGGACCGCATCTGGGGCTATCAACCCAGTTTCCAGGCCATGCGGCAGATGATGGACCTGTTCGCCTATGACCGCACCCTGGTCACCGACGAACTGGCGGAACTGCGCTATCAGGCCAGTCTGCGGCCGGGCGCACAGGAAGCGTTCGCCGCCCTGTTTCCCGCCCCGCGCCAGCGCTGGGTCGATGCCCTGGCCAGCGATCCGGTCGCCATCAAGGCGTTGCCGCATGAGACGCTGATCATCCATGGCCGCGACGACCGCATCATTCCGCTATCCAGTTCGCTGAACCTGCATCAATGGATCGACCGCAGCCAGTTGCATGTCTTCGGCCGCTGCGGCCACTGGACCCAGATCGAGCAGGCGGCCGGCTTTGCCCGTCTGGTGGGTGATTTCCTGACAGACGTGTGACGTCACACACCCCTTGTCACACACTTTATCTGTTTCCGGATGACCGGAAACAGGTCAAGCTCTTTGCCGTTCCTCACTCGCCGGCGCCGCCTCCGGCAGCTTGGCTACGCCGCACGCGCGGCGCGGCGGCGGTCGCCGCCGGAGCCATTTCCGGTCACCCGGAAATGGCTCTATAATTTGCCTCAAACGCTGGCGTCGTATGCGCGGCTTCACTCAATTCTGCGTCAGGCCGGCATCGACGATGAAATTGGCACCGGTGCAGCCGGCACTTTCGTCCGATGCCAGGAACAGGGCCATGCGCGCCACATGCTCGGCCGTCAGGCGGAATTTCAGGGCCTGCAGGTCGATGAATTGCTGATTCAACTCCGGTGTCAGCCACAGCGCCGCCTGCCGGTCCGTCAGGATGGCGCCCGGCACGATGCAGTTCACCCGCACCCCGCCCGGCCCATATTCACGGGCCAGCGTCCGGGTCAGACCGTTGATGGCGGCCTTGGACGTGGTGTAGCTGACCATGCCCGGCCGGCCGCGCATCCAGGAAATGCTGCCCAGCATGATGATGGCGCCGCTGCCGCGCGCCATCATGGCCGGGGCCACCGCCTGGCTGGCGAAGAACTGGTGATCCAGGTTCAGCGCCAGCATGCGCCGCCAGCTTTCCGGCTCCACAGTTTCCACAACCTGCCGGTCATCCTTGCCGGCATTGTTGATCAGCGCGTCGATGCCGCCGGACGCCTGTTCGATATCGGCGATGGCGGCGCGGAGCGCGGCGATGTCGGTCACGTCGCAGGCGGCGAAGCGGGCACCCGTGCGCGCTGCCATGGCCTTGCCGGCCGCCTCATCAATATCGATGAAGCTGGTACGGGCGCCTTGCGCCACGAACGCCTCCACCATCGCGGCACCAATGCCCGACGCCCCGCCCGTGATCAGGATCGAACGGCCTTCCAGACTGTGATAACGGACGGCGGCGTTCATGGCAGGGTCTCCGGACGGCACAGCGGGCTGGGCAGGCCGGCCACATCCACCGGCATGGCGAACAGGGCCCCATCCTGGGCCCCGTCATTGCCGGCAGCAGCACTGGTGACATACAGCATCTTGCGGTCGGGCCCGCCGAAGCAGGGCATGGTCGGCGACCGCGCCGGCACCCGGTATTCGGCCATCAGCCTTCCATCCGGATCGTAGCGCTGCACCCGCCCGCCCTGATAGAGCGCCGTCCAGTAGCAGCCATCGACATCCACCGCCGCCCCATCGGGCCGGCCCCGGTCCGGCGCGTCGGGGTCAAGCTGCGCGAACACACGCTTGTTCGCCACCTGCCCGCTTTCCGGATCGTAATCATAGGCATGGACGACAAAGCGCGGCGTGTCGGCATGGTACATCGTCCGCCCGTCGGGGGAGAAGGCAAGCCCGTTGGAGGTCAGCAGCCCATCGAACAGTCGCCGCAGGCCCGTCCGTTCCAGCCGGAACAAGGCACCGCGCGATCCCGCTTTCGGCTCATCAATGGTGCCGACGATCAGATGTCCCGATGGATCGACGCGCCCGTCATTGAACCTTGTATCGCTGGCATCACTGGGATTGGCGGCCAACATCGGCCCGACGGAACCGTCGGCACCGATGCGGAAAATGCCGGTACGCAGGGCCGCGACGAACCCGCCGCCCGCCAGTGGCACAGCACAGCCCACATGTTCGGGCAGGCCCAGGCTGGTCAGGCGCCCGTCGGCGGGGCGAAAGCGGTGCAGGCAGCGGCCGGGAATATCCACGAAGGACAGGATGCCGGCCGCGTCGTCCCAGACGGGACTTTCGCCCAGCGCGCAGCGCAGGGGCAGGACGGGCGTGAACAGGGTCATGCAATCGGCTCCGCAAGGATGCTGATGGTGCCGGACAGCGCGGCACCGGGTGCCAGGATGGTCATGGGCGGCAGGCCCGGCTGATTGATGGCATTGGCGCCGTGGCTGACCGGCTCCACACCAAAGAAATCGCGGCCTTCCGGGGTGAAGACGCGCAGAGTGCCGAACAGCCGGTCCGCCTTCAGCGTGACCAGCAGGTCGGGCACCAGGCCCGTCAGATGGGCGATGCCGGCCCAACCCGCGAAATCACCGTCCAGGCCCGTGCCCGCAATCAGGCGGCCATGGCGGAAATCGGGGTCCGGCGGCATGGTCACCGTGGCTGGCAAGCCATCCCCGCCCGGCCGCCAGTGCGACAGGGCGGCAAAGCGCAGCATGGCGTCGGCAGTATTGACGAAATTCGGGTGCAGGCCCATGCCGGCCAGCGTGTTGCACTTCTCATCATTGACCAGCCGCAGCCCGATCTGCAACCCGCCGGGCGACAGGCGGAATTCCTGCCGGGCGGTGAAGGCATAAGGCCAGTCGCCGTCGGCCTGCGGCCGGTGCGTCAGGCCCAGGGCCAGGCGATCGGGCCCCGTCTCCAGCACCTCCCAGGCGCGCTGCCAGCCCAATCCGTGCAGCGCGTGCGGCCCCACAATCTCCGGCGCGTTGGCGCGCAATTGCTGCCAGCGGCCGGCGAACAGGAACCGGCCATGGGCGATGCGGTTGGCAAAGGGCAGCATGGGATAGCAGCCGGAAAGCCGCGTCCCGCCGGCTGCCACCATCTCCGCCGTTGCCGGCCGCAGGATGGATCGGCCGTCATGCGTCAGGGACAGGATGCACGCCCCCAGTCCGGGCGCGATCTCCACCCGCATCGGGCCGGCGGACAGGGTAATGACGGTGGTATTTGGCATGGCGGGTTCCCCCTTGGCGACGGGCCGTCGATATCCCTTTCAATAAGGCCCCGCCGGTGCCGCCGCCACCACTTCCTGTCCGCGCAGCGCCTGCTGCCATTCCACGGCCCGGCCCGTCATCATGCCCATGTCCGACGCCACGGCCGCGAAGCTGTAGCCGTAGGAGATGAAGCGCCCGACCATGTCCGGATTGGGGCCGACAATGCCGATGGGCTTTCCCGCCGCGCGGGCAAGGCTGGCGGCCTGGGCGATCTTGGCCTGCACATCGGCATGCCCGATCTGCCCGATCAGGCCCATGGCCGCCGACAAATCGCCCGGCCCCAGGAACAAGGCATCCACCCCTGGCACAGCGGCAATCTCGGGCAGCCTGTCCACCGCGCCCGGCGTCTCCAGTTGCAGGATCACCGCCACCGCGTCATTGGCGCGTTTCAGATAATCCGGCTCCCTTCCATAGCGCGACCCGCGATGTACGGCCGCCACGCCGCGCACACCGTCAGGCGGATAGCGGGTATAGGACACGGCGGCCCGCGCCTCTTCCGCATTCTCCACAAAGGGGAACATCAGGGTGCGGGCGCCGGCATCCATCACGCGCTTGACCAGCACCTGATCATTCCAGGCCAGCCGCACGATGGCTTGCGCTGGCGTGCATTCGATGGCGCGCAGGATATTGGCCAGGTCGGTCATCTCCACCGGCACATGTTCCATATCCACGACCAGGAAATCGAAGCCGCAATGGCCCAGCGCCTCGGCCGTGCTGGGCGCGCCCGACATCAGCCAGGTGCCGGTCAGCAGACGGGAAATGTCGGCCAGCCGCGGCTTCAGCGGGTTCAGGGGGGAATGCATGGTGCGTGTCCTCAATAGATCGGCGGTTCGGGCACGGATGCGGTGCCCGCCAGGAAGTCGAAGTCACAGCCCTTGGGCGCCTGACTGACATGGGCGCGGTAAAGGGCGGCATAGGATCGATCATAGGGGCTGGCGGGCGGCACCCAGGCAGCGCGACGACGGTCCAGCTCCGCAGTATCCACCAGCATGTCCAGGGTGCCGGCTGCCACGTCCAGCCGGATCAGGTCGCCCGTGCGCACCAGCGCCAGGGGGCCGCCCACGGCCGCCTCCGGTGCCGCATGCACGATGCAGGCGCCGTAATGCGTGCCCGACATGCGGGCGTCGGAGATGCGGACCATGTCGCGTACGCCCTGGGCCAGCAGTTTCTTCGGAATGGGCAGATTGCCCCATTCCGGCATGCCGGGGGCGCCCACCGGGCCGCCATGGCGCAGGATGATGACGCTGTCCGCGTCCACATCCAACGCGGGATCATCAATGGCGGCCAGCATGTCGGCATTGCTGTCAAAGACGATGGCCCGGCCGGTATGGTTCAGCAGACGCGGATCGGCGGCACTGGATTTCATCACCGCCCCGTCGGGGCACAGATTGCCGCGCAGCAGGGCCAGCGTCGCCCCCCTTTCCAGCGGCACCACCGGGTTGGTCGGGTCGCGGATGATGTCATCATCATAGCAGGCGGCGTCGGCAATATTCTCCCCCAATGTCCGGCCCGTGACGGTCAGGCAATCCAGCCGCAGATGGTCCTTCAGCTTGGCCAGCAGCGCCGTCAGCCCGCCCGCGAAGAAGAAATCCTCCATCAGCGCATTGCCCGACGGGAACAGGTTGGCACAGACCGGGATGCGCCGGGCGGCATCGGCCAGATCATCCAGGGTCAGGTCCACCCCGGACCGGCCGGCCATGGCGATCATATGGATGGCGGCATTGGTCGACCCGCCCAGCGCCATATAGGCGGCCACACCATTCAGGAAGGCATCGCGGGTCAGGATCCTGGCCGGGGTCAGGTCTTCCGCCACCATCTCCACAATCCGCTCCCCGCACAGCGAGGCCATCCGCCGATGCCCGCTGTCGATGGCGGGGATGGAGGAGGCACCGGGCAGCGTCAGCCCCATGGCATCGACAATGCCGGTCATGGTCGATGCCGTGCCCATGGTGTTGCAGGTGCCGATGGACCGCGTCATCCGCGATTCCAGGTCCAGCCAGTCGGCTTGCGTGATGTTCCCGGCCCGCAATTCATCCCAATATTTCTTGGTATGGGTGCCGGCCCCTGTCTTGGTGCCGCGCCATTGCCCGTTGGCCATGGGGCCGGCCGGGCAATAGATCGCGGGCAGGCCGGCGCTGATGGCCCCCATGATCAGGCCCGGCGTGGACTTGTCGCAGCCGCCCAGCAGGACCGCCCCGTCAATAGGGTGGGAGCGCAGCAGTTCCTCCACCTCCATGGCCAGGAAGTTGCGGTAGAGCATGGTGGTGGGCTTCACCATCACCTCCCCCACGCTCAACGCCGGCAGTTCCACTGGATAGCCACCGGCACGCAGCACCCCGCGCTTCACCGCGTCGGCCACATCACGCAGATGGATGTGACAGGGGCTCATCTCGCTCCAGGTATTCACGATGGCGATCACCGGGCGGTCCATGAACTCCTCCCGGCGCAATCCCATCTGCTGCGTGCGCTGCCGGTGCGCAAAGCCGCGCATGTCGGAAGATGCGAACCAGCGGGCGCTGCGCAGGGGGCGTTTCGGGTCGGATGGCGGGTTCGTCATGTCACCAGCTCTTATATAAGACCGCCGACATGAACAGCCCTTTATCGCCCATTGTCAATGCAAAAATCGGCGGAATACCGCCATTCCTGAAAATCTTCAAAATGCCCGCTTGCCAAGCCCCAAACCTTGTGAACATATGTGTCTTATATAAGACTTCAGACTTGCCAACGAATGAGGGAGGATCCTGTGGGCGCACCACATCTTTTGGTCCATGACCGGCGCGACAATGTCGGCGTCGTCGTCGTGGAAGGATTGGCCGCCGGCACCGACATGCTGTGCGTGGTGACGGAGGACAACAGCGAGTTCCGCCTGGCCGTCAGCCAGCCCGTCCAGATCGGCCACAAGGTCGCGCTCCGTGACCTCGCGGTGGGCGACACGGTCATCAAGTACGGGGAGGATATCGGCAAGGTGGTGCAGCCGATCGCGGCCGGCACCCATGTCCATACCCACAATCTGAAAACCAAGCGCTGGTAAGGGGAGCCCGGATCATGGGATTGTCCGATCGTAAAATCTGGGGCTACCGCCGTGAAAACGGCCGTGTCGGCGTGCGCAACCACGTCGTCATCCTGCCGCTGGACGATATTTCCAACGCGGCCTGCGAGGCCGTCGCCGCCCATATCCAGGGCACCATCGCCCTGCCCCATTCCTATGGACGGTTGCAGTTCGGTGCCGACCTGGACCTGCATTTCCGCACCATCATCGGCACCGGCGCCAACCCCAACGTGGCCGCCTGTGTGGTGATCGGGATCGAGGAAGGCTGGACGCAGAAGGTGGTGGAAGGCATCGCCGCCACCGGCAAGCCTGTTGCGGGCTTCTGGATCGAAGGCAATGGTGACATTGCCACTGTGGCCGCCGCCAGCCGCAAGGCCAAGGAATTTTCCCAATGGGCGTCCGAACTGGTCCGCACGCCCTGCCCGCTGTCGGAAGTCTGGGTCGCCGCCAAATGCGGTGAAAGCGACACGACGACGGGTCTGGCCTCTTGCCCCACCGTCGGCAACATGTATGACAAGCTGGTGGAACTGGGCCTTTATGGCTGCTTTGGCGAGACGTCGGAACTGACCGGTGCCGAACATCTGGCCGCCGCCCGCGCCGCCAATCCGGAGGTCGCCGCCAAGTTCATGAAGACCTGGCAGGCCTATCAGGATGACGTGATCGAGGCGCACAAGACCTCCGACCTGTCCGACAGCCAGCCGACCAAGGGCAATATCGCCGGCGGCCTGACGACGATCGAGGAAAAGGCCCTGGGCAACCTGGAAAAGATCGGCAAGAAGACGAGCTTCATCGACGTGCTGGAACCGGCCGAAGCGCCGGCCAAGGGGCCCGGTCTCTATTTCATGGACACGTCGTCGGCCGCCGCCGAATGCTGCACTTTGCAGGCCGCCGCCGGCTATGTCGTCCATTGCTTCCCCACGGGCCAGGGCAATGTCATCGGCAATCCGATCATGCCGGTCATCAAAATCACGGGCAATCCGCGCACCGTGCGGTTGATGAGCGAGCATGTGGATGTGGACGTGTCGGGCATCGTGCGCCGCGACATGACCATCGATCAGGCCGGCGACGCCCTGATCGACGTCATCGCCCGCACCGCCAACGGTCGCCTGACCGCGGCCGAGGCGCTGGGCCATAAGGAGTTCGTGATGACCAAGCTCTACCGGTCGGCATGAGCACGGTTACGCTTGGCCTGGACGAGGCCCTGCGGCTGGCGGAGGGGGCGCTGCGGAACAGCGGCGTCGCCCCGGCGGCCGCACTGGCAACGGCATCCGCGCTGGTCGCGGCAGAGGTGGATGGGCAGGCGGGCCATGGCCTGTCGCGCGTCCCCTCCTACGCGCTGCATGCGCGGGTCGGCAAGGTGGATGGCAAGGCGGTGCCACAGGCAGCGACGGCCGGCGAAGCCGGGGTCCGCATCGATGCCGGGCACGGTTTCGCCTATCCGGCCGTCGATCTGGCGATCGAACGGCTGGTGCCGCTGGCGGGGAAGACCGGCGTCGCCGCGGCTGCCATCCATCGCTCCCACCATTTCGGCCAGGCCGGGCGACATGTCGAACGGCTGGCGGACCGGGGACTGGTGGCCCTGGCGTTTGCCAACACACCGGGCGCCATGGCGCTGCCAAGCGGGCGGCGGTCACTGATGGGCACCAACCCCATCGCCTTTGCCGCCCCCCTGCCCGGCCGCAGCCCGCTGGTCATCGACATGGCTTTGTCGGTGGCGGCGCGCGGCAAGATCATGGCGGCATCCAAGGCCGGCAAGCCCATCCCCGATGGCTGGGCCCTGGACACCGACGGCAACCCGACCACCGACGCGAAGGCCGCTCTGGGGGGCAGTCTGCTGCCCATCGGCGGTGCCAAGGGGGCGGCGCTCGCCCTGATGGTGGAAGTGATCTGTGCGGCGCTGGTCGGTGGCAATTTCGCCTGGAATGCCAGCGGCTTCTTTGATGGGGACGGCGGCCCGCCGGACCTGGGCCAATTGCTGATCGTGCTGGACCCGGCCCGGTTCGGCGGCGATGGCTATGTCGACCATATGGCGCATCTGCTGCTGACCGTGGCGGGAGAGGCGCCGGCAAGACTGCCCGGCGACCGCCGGCTGGCCCTGCGCGCAAAGGCGGCGACGGAAGGGGTGACCATCCCGGCGGCCCTGCATGCGGAGATTCTGGGGCTGGCGGCGTAGGTCCAATAAAAACAAGGGAGGAAGAAGTGCCCGACATCGTCATCACCGAATTCATGGACGAGGAAGCGATCGCCAATGTGCTGGGCGGCCGCGACGTGCGGTACGACCCCACCCTGGTCGACCATCCGGACAAGCTGGCGGCAGCTTTGGCGGACGCCCGCGCCCTGGTCGTGCGCAACCGCACCCAGGTGCGTGAAGCCCTGCTGGCCAAGGCGCCGAAGCTGCGGGTGGTGGGACGGCTGGGCGTGGGGCTGGACAATATCGACACGGCCGCCTGTGCGGCCCGCAATGTCAAGGTCCGCCCAGCCACGGGCGCCAATGACCTGGCCGTGGCCGAATATGTCATCACAGCCGCCCTGATGCTGCTGCGCCGGTCCTGGTTCGCATCCGACCGCGTGGCGGCCGGCACCTGGCCGCGCATGGACCTGATCGGGCGCGAAGCGGCGGGCAAGCGGCTAGGCCTGGTCGGCTATGGTGCCATCGCCCGGCTGACGGCACAGAAGGCCCGCGCGCTGGGCTTCACCATCGCCGCCTACGATCCGCATTTGCCCGAACGCCACCCGGCCTGGCTGCAGGCCGACCGGATGTCGCTGGACACGTTGCTGGAACGGTCCGACGTGGTCAGCCTGCATGTGCCGCTGACGGCCGAAACGCGGGACATGATCGATGCGGCGGCCATCGCCCGCATGAGGAAGGATGCCATCCTGATCAATGCCGCGCGCGGCGGCGTGGTGGATGAAGCGGCACTGTGCGCGGCGCTGAAGGATGGGCGCCTGGGCGGGGCGGCCCTGGACGTGTTCGCCACCGAACCGGTGACGGCGGCCTCTGGCGCCCTGTTCCAGAATGTGCCCAACCTGATCCTGACCCCGCATATCGCCGGCGTGACCGATGAAAGCAACGCAAGGGTCAGCGAGGTGACGGCCCGCGCCGTGCTGGAGGAACTGGAGGCATGATTGCAATGGCCGCCCCTGCGCCATCCCGGCTGACCCATGTCCGGGGGCTGATGCCCGGCCTGATCGCCACCATCGTCGTGGCGCTGGCGGCAACCTATCTGTCCGACCATTACAACGCCCCGCCCATGGTCTTCGCCCTGCTGCTGGGCATGGCGCTGAACACGTTACCGGGCGAGCCGCGCTATGCGCCCGGCATTGCCTTGTCGGCGCGCACGCTGCTGCGCCTGTCGGTGGCACTGCTGGGTCTGCGCATCACCTTCGCGCAGGTGGGCGATCTGGGCTGGTCGACGGCGGCCATGGTGGCCTGCGCCGTACCGGCCACCATGGGCTTCGGCTGGGCCCTGTCGCGGTTGACGGGGGTCGGCGGCCGGTTCGGCGTGCTGTCGGGCGGAGCCGTCGGCATCTGCGGGGCGTCGGCCGCCATGGCCATCGCCGCCGCCTGGCCGCGCAAGGATGCCGAACGCGACACGGTCGTGGTCATTGCCTGCATCACCAGCCTGTCGACCATGGCCATGCTGGCCTATCCGGCCTTCGCCGGCTGGCTGGGCCTGGATGCCGTGGCCGCCGGCCGCTTCTTCGGTGGGTCCATCCATGATGTGGCGCAGGTGGTGGGCGCCGGCTACAGCCAGTCGCCGCAGGCCGGCGATACGGCCACCGTGGTGAAGCTGATGCGGGTGGCCATGCTGCTGCCCGTCGTGATGTCCATCACCCTGCTGGCAGCCCGTGGGCGCAAGGCCCAGGATGGGGAGGCGAAGGTGACGCCGCTGCCCGGCTTCCTGATCGGTTTCGTGGCGCTGGCCTTCGTCAATGGCATGGGCTGGGTGCCGGGATCGGTGGCGGGGGCGCTGACGGAACTGTCGCGCTGGCTGCTGCTGGTCTCCGTCGCAGCCCTGGGCATGAAGACATCGGCCAAGGACATCATGGAGGTGGGGCGCGCGGCCGTCACCCTGGTTGTGGCCGAAACCGCCTTCATCGCCCTGTTCGTGCTGGCCTGGATCAAGATTGTCGGCTGACAGCGGGACAGGATAGAAACGGGAGCGGCCAGTAAAAGCCGCCGGGAGGGACAGCGACCATGACCGACCATATCCTGGCCATCGACCAGGGCACGACCGGCACCACGATCATCATCTTCGACCGGGAAACCCACATTGTTGGCCGCGCCTATGCGGAATTCAGCCAGCATTATCCCCAGGGCGGCTGGGTCGAACATGACGCTGCGGAGATTTGGCGCGTCACCCTGGACACGGCCGCCCGCGCCCTGAAGGATGCCAATATCGGCCCGCGCGACCTGCGCGCCATCGGCATCACCAACCAGCGTGAAACGGTCCTGGCCTGGAACCGGCATACGGGCGAGCCCGTCCACCGCGCCATCGTCTGGCAGGATCGGCGCACGGCCGGCTTCTGCGACGAATTGCGGGCCCGCACGGGCGTGGTGGAGATGATCCGGGCCAAGACCGGTCTGGTGGTCGATCCCTATTTTTCCGGCACCAAGATGCGCTGGCTGTTGGATAATGTGCCGGGTCTGCGCGCGGGCGTGGACCGGGGCGACAACCTGTTCGGCACCATCGACAGCTGGCTGATCTGGAACCTGACGGGCGGTGCCGTGCATGCCACCGACCCGTCGAATGCCGCCCGCACCCAGCTTTACGATATCCATGAAGGGCGCTGGGACGATGAATTGCTGGCGCTGATGGATGTGCCACGGCAGGCCCTGCCCACAGTGATGTCATCGTCGGCCGTGCTGGGCCATACCAGCGAGGGCGGGTTCCTGGGCGTGGCCGGCATCCCCATCGCCGGGGTGGCGGGCGACCAGCAGGCGGCCCTGTTCGGCCAGGCCTGCCACGGGCCGGGTCTGGCCAAGAATACCTATGGCACCGGTTCCTTCCTGCTGATGCATACGGGCGCTTCCACCCTGCGCGATCCCGGCCCGCTTCTGTCCACCGTGGCCTGGCGCATCGGCGACCGGCCGCTGGAATATGCGCTGGAAGGGGCGATTTTCGTCACCGGGGCCGCCGTACAATGGCTGCGCGACGGGCTGGGCCTGATCGCGGCCGCGGCGGAAACCGAGGCACTGGCCCGGTCCATCCCCGACAATGACGGCGTCTATTTCGTGCCGGCCCTGACGGGGCTGGGCGCGCCGCACTGGGACCCTTATGCCCGCGGCCTGATCGCCGGCCTGACGCGGGGTACGGGCCGGGCCCATATCGTGCGCGCGGCACTGGAAGCCATGGCCTATCAGACCCGCGATGTCACCCGCGCCATTGAGGCGCAGACGGGCATTGCGCTTTCCGAGCTGCGGGCCGATGGCGGTGCCGTTGGCAATGGCTTCCTGATGCAGTTCCAGGCCGACCTGCTGGGCGTACCGGTGGAGGTGCCGCGCGTGTCGGAGACGACGGCGCTGGGAGCAGCATATCTGGCCGGGCTGGCGACAGGTGTGTGGCAGGACCGGGCGGAGATCCGCGCCACCTGGAAACTGGCCCGCCGCTATGAACCCGGCATGAAGCCGGCGGACCGCGACCGGTTATATGATCGCTGGGTCAAGGCCGTGGAACGGTCGCGCGGCTGGGCGGAAGCCTGAGCCCGGCATGTGGAGCAACAGATGAGTTTCGATCGCGCGGCCGGACTGGCCCAACTGGCCGAAGACCTTGAATGGGATCTGGTCGTCATCGGCGGCGGGGCCACGGGCCTGGGCACGGCGCTGGATGCGGCGGCGCGGGGATACCGCACCCTGCTGCTGGAAGCACATGATTTCGCCAAGGGCACCTCTTCCCGCTCCACCAAGCTGGTGCATGGCGGCGTGCGCTATCTGGCCCAGGGCAATATCCATCTGGTCCGCCACGCCCTGCATGAACGCGGCCGGCTTTTGTCCAACGCGCCGCAGGTGACGCACCGCCAGGCCTTCATCGTCCCCTGCTATGGATGGTGGGACATGGCCTTCTACGGCGCGGGCCTGTTCGCCTATGATCTGCTGGCGGGAAAACTGGGTCTGGGCCGGTCACGCCTGCTGTCGCGGACGGAGGTCTTGCGGCGCCTGCCCACGGTGAAGCGCGACGGGCTGACCGGCGGCGTGCTGTATTATGACGGGCAGTTCGATGACAGCCGCCTGGCCCTGACCATCGCGCAGACGGCCGCCGACCAAGGGGCGGTGCTGCTGAATTATGTCGCCGTCACGGGCCTGACCAAGCAGGATGGCCGCATCGACGGCGTCACGGCGCGGGATGCGGAGACGGGTACCACTTACCGCATTCGGGCCAAGGCCGTGGTCAATGCCGCCGGCATCTTCATGGATGAAATCCGCCGTATGGACCGGCCCGACCTGCCGGAAGGATTGTCGCTGAGCCAGGGTATCCATCTGGTGCTGGACCCGTCCTTCCTGGGCGGGGATGACGCCATCATGATCCCCAAGACGGATGATGGCCGCGTGCTGTTCGTGCTGCCCTGGCTGGGGCGGACCATCGTCGGCACCACCGACACGCCTATCCCCACGGCCAGCCTGGAGCCGCATGCGCTGGAAAGCGAGATCGCGTTCCTGCTGGACCATGCCGCCAAATATCTGACCCGCGCCCCATCACGCGCCGATGTGCGCGCCGTGTTCACGGGCATCCGCCCCCTGGTGAAGGTAAAGGGCGCATCCGGCACCTCGGCCGTGCCGCGCGACCATGTGCTGATGGTGTCGGACAGCGGTCTGGTCACCATCACCGGCGGCAAATGGACCACCTATCGCGAAATGGCCGAACAGACGGTGGATGCCGCCGCCCGTGCCGGCAGCCTGCCACCCGCGGCCAGCCCCACAGCCGGCCTGCGCCTGCATGGCTGGGTGGAACGGGCGGACCCGGCCGACCCGCTGATGTCCTATGGCGCCGATGCGCCGAAAGTGCGGGCGGTGCTGGCGGAACGGCCGGGCTGGGCGGCCCCCATGCATCCCGACCTGCCCTATTTCCTGGGGGAAGCCGCCTATGCCGCCCGCCACCTGATGGCGCGGACGGCGGAAGATGTGCTGTCCCGGCGCACCCGCGCCCTGCTGCTGGACGCCCGCGCGGCCGCCGCAGCAGCCCCCGCCGTGGCGGAAGTGCTGGCGGCTGAACTGGGCCGTGACAGCGCCTGGGTGGAAGCGCAGGTGGCGGAATTCCAGGCGCTGGCCATGGCGTCCACGGCTTGACGGGAGCTTACCCCAGCGTCACCGAATAGGACAGGTCGCGGGCATAGACGCGGCTGGTGCGCCATTCAACCTTGCGGTCCTGCAGCGACAGCGCCAGCCGGTCGATGCACAGGATGGCGGCCCCGGCCGGCGCCCCCAGCAGGCGCTGATCCTCCGGCGTGGCGCTTTCCGCCCGCAACTCCTCGCTGGCCGAGACGATGTTGATGCCATATTCGGTCTGGTACAGCGAATAGAGCGTGTTGGGCAACGGCATCCGGTCTTCGATGCGCGGGAACAGGGCCGATGGCAGGATGATGGTTTCGCGGATCGTGGGCTTGCCATCGATCAGGCGCACACGGTTGATCTCCACCACCTTGGCGCCCTTGGCCAGATCCAGCTTCTGCTGGTCGGCAACACGGGCCACGCGCACACGCACGCTCTGGTCGCCCATGCTGGGCGTCACCCGTTCCCCGCCCGGCCGCACCATGCGGAAGAAACGGAACAGCGACCGTTCCTGCGTATTCTCCGCGATGAAGGTGCCCTTGCCCTGGTGCCGGACCAGCAGCTTTTCCGCCGTCAGCGCGTCCAGCACCTTGCGCATCGTGCCCTGGCTGACGCCCAGTTCGCGGGCCAGAGCCTGTTCGCTGGGAATGGCTTCGCCCGGCCGCCAGACACCTTCGGCGACCTTATTGACGATGATGTCATAGACTTGGCGATAAAGCGGGCGGTAACCGGGGGCTTCCATGCCGGGGGGCATCCTGGAATTGAGCAAGACTTCTATAAGATAAAACAATTTGGGGTTGGAGGGGCAAGGTTTTTGCCGCTCCAACCCTTATTTCCCTGCTCTTTCTGGCCGAAGGTCGGGAGGCCTGCAACCCGGACAGTCGTCAGCCCAGCCCCCCGATACAGGCATATTTCAAGGTCGTGTAGTCATCGATGCCATGGCGTGAGCCCTCAACGCCCACGCCCGAGTCCTTATGCCCGCCGAACGGCGCCACCTCCGTGGTGATCAGCCCTTCATTGATACCGACCAGACCATAATCCAGCCCCTCCATCATGCGGAAAGACCGGCCCAGATCACGGGTGTAGACGTACGACGCCAGACCAAATTCGGTATCATTGGCCATGCGCAGGGCGTCTGCCTCCGTCGCGAAGCGGAAGACGGGCGCCAGCGGGGCGAAGGTCTCGTCGCGCGCCACCTTCATGGCGGGCGTGACTCCGGTCAGCAAGGTCGGCTGGAAGAAGCTGCCGCCGCGTTCATGCCGCGCCCCGCCGGTGATCAGGCTGGCGCCCTTGGATATTGCGTCGGCGACATGTTCTTCGATCTTGGCCACGCCACCCATGTCGATCAGCGGCCCCTGGACCACGCCATCCTCCAGCCCGTCGCCCACCTTCATGGCCGCCATGGCCGATGCCAGCTTCGCCACGAACGCATCATGGATGCCGTCCTGCACCAGGAAACGGTTGGCGCAGACGCAGGTCTGGCCCGTGTTGCGGAACTTGGCCACCATGGCGCCGGCCACGGCCGCGTCCAGATCGGCATCATCAAACACGATGAAGGGCGCGTTGCCGCCCAGTTCCATCGACACGCGCTTCATATGGGCCATGGCCTGTGCCGCCAGCCCCTTGCCCACCGCTGTTGACCCGGTGAAGGTGATCTTGCGCAGCAAAGGATTCTCGCACATCTCCGCCGCGATCTGCGCCGCGGAACCGGTGACGACGTTCAGCACCCCGGCAGGGAACCCCACCTGTTCGGCGAGCGCCGCCACGGCAAGGGCCGAATAAGGGGTCTGGGTCGCCGGCTTGACCACCATGGTGCAGCCGGCGGCCAGGGCCGCGCCCATCTTGCGGGCGATCATGCTGTTAGGGAAGTTCCAGGGGGTGATGGCCCCCACCACGCCCACCGGTTCGCGCACGGCCAGCAGGCGACGGCCCTTCCAGGGGGACGGGATGACATCGCCATAGACGCGCCGCGCCTCCTCCGCGAACCAGCGTATATAGGCGGCGCCCAGCGTCACCTCACCGGCTGCCTCCGCCAGGGGCTTGCCCATTTCCAGCGTCAGCAGCCGGGCCAGATCGGCGCGGTTGGCCAGGATGGCGTCATGCAGCTTCATCATCAGGTTGGCCCGGTCCGCCGCCGTCCAGCCGCGCCAGCCCAGAAAGGCCCGGTGCGCCGCCGCGATCGCCACCGCTGTTTCCGCGCGCCCCGCCTTGGGTATTGAGCCCAGCACATCACCTGTTGAGGGATTGGAAACAGCGATGGTGGTGCCATCCATGGCATCCTGCCAGACGCCATCGATGAAACATTGCTGACGCAACAGCGGGTGGGAGAGGGACATTTCGTGGGTTTCCTTCCTGCGGGTCAGGCGTCGGGCGCCTTTTCGGACTGGACGAGTATCTATGATAACTCTTATATAAGATACAACTCTTGTCTTACCGATAACCATGCGGTAGGAATGAAGCAACCCCGCCAACAAGGGGAGCCGACAATTGAACAGGGAGGATAAGACATGCAGCGTGCAACGCATCTGACGCGCCTGGCGGCCGGCACGGCCCTGGCCCTGGTCGGGCTAACCGGCGCGGCCGTCGCCCAGGAAAGCTCCGGCATCCTGCTGGAAGAAATCATCGTGACCGCCCAGAAGCGGGTCCAGAATCTGCAAGACGTGCCCGTCGCGATCAGCGTGGTGACCGGTGACCAGCTGGAACAGGCCAATGTCAATTCGGCCGAACAGCTGTTCCAGCGTGTGCCCACCATCACCTTCCGCAAGGGCAACACCAACAAGGACAGTGCCATCTCCATCCGTGGCGTGGGCACCATCTCCTTCGCGTCGGGCGTGGAACCGTCGGTATCCACCGTCATCGACGGCGTGGTCTATGCCCGTGCCGGCCAGCAGACGGCCGATTTCCTGGATCTGGAACGGGTCGAAGTGCTGCGCGGCCCGCAGGGATCGATCTTCGGCAAGAATGCGTCGGCCGGCGTGGTCAACATCACCACCCGCTCCCCGGCGGCCAGCCCGAAAAGCTTTGCCGAGGCCTCCTATTACGAAGGCAATGAATACCGGCTGAAGGCGGGCGTATCCGGGCCGATGTCGGACAAGCTGTCGGGCCTGATCACCGGCTTCTTCAGCCATTATGACGGCAACGGTACCAACGTCCATAACGGCAACGACATCAACGGCTACGAACGTTACGGCGCCCGCATGAAGCTGGTGCTGGACGCGACGGAGAATGTCACGCTGACGGCCATCGCCGATTATGCCAAGGCCAGCGACAATGGCTATGCCGACAGCATCGGCACCGTCTTTGCCGGCGCCTTCAACGACCAGATCTTCCGCCCATCGCTGTCGCCGCTGACGCCCGGTGCCCGCAACAAGGATATCGACAACGATCTGGATCCCAAGACGCGGGACAGGAATTCCGGCGCGTCCCTGCAGGCCGATATCGATCTGGGGGCCGCCGCCATCACATCCATCACCGCCTATCGCCATTGGTACAATTATCAGCAGCGCGACGGCGATTTCCGATCCGACAGCCCCACCTATGTGGCCACGGGCGTGGCGGCCGGCGATAACCGTTCCCACGACCGGGGCGATCTGTCCTTCGACCAGTTCACCCAGGAACTGCGCATCGCGTCCACCGGCAAGAACTTCATCGATTATGTCGCCGGGCTCTATTATTACACCACCAAGGAAGTGGATTTCTTCAATCGCACGGTCACCGTCTGCTCCGCCACCACCCTGGCGGCGGTGAATGGTCTGCTGCCCTGCCGGGCCGGTGCCTCCACCTTCGTCACCAATGAAGGCAACGCGGACTTCACCACCAAGCTGAAGAATTACGCGGCCTTCGGTCAGGCCACAGTGAATTTCACCGATGATTTCCGCGCCATCATCGGCGGCCGCTATACCGACGACAAGGTGTCGTTCAATTTCGAACGCCGTTCCACCTCCACGGCCGCCTTCCCCGGCGTCCGGCCCTATTTCGCCGCCAACGGCACTACCAGCCAGGACGGCGTGTCGGGCAATGCCGGCCTTCAGTATGATTTCACCGACGATGTGATCGGCTACGCCACCTATACCCGGGGCTATAAGGGCCCGGCGCTGAACGTGTTCTTCAACATGGTGGCGACCGACACCCTGCCCATCGCGGCGGAAAAGTCGAACAGCTATGAAATCGGCCTGAAGACACGCTTCCCCGAAGCGGGCCTGATGCTGAACATGGCCGCGTTCAAGACCCTGTATGACGGGTATCAGGCCAATAATCTGGAACTGGTGGCCGGCCAGGTGGTGACCCGTCTGACCAATGCCGGCGAGGTGTCGACGCGCGGCCTGGAAGCCGACTTCACCTGGGCTGTCACCCGCGACCTGGAATTCAATGGCGGCGTCTCCTACACCAAGGCCCGCATTGACCAGTTCAAGTGCCCGGCGGCCCAGCCCACCTGCGCCGACGCCATCAATGGCAAGCCCCTGCCGTTTTCCGCCAAGTGGAAGGGGTCGGTCACGGCCGATTGGCGCCTGCCGGTGGAATTGCCCAATGGCGACCTGAACCTGACCAACACAGTCCAGTTCACCTCCAAGGTCGGGTTCGACCTGAACCAGAATCCCAACGCCGTCCAGGCTGGTTATGCCACCTGGGATTCGGTGCTGGCCTGGACGTCGGATGATGACACCTGGCGCGTGTCCCTGATCGCCAAGAACATCACCGACAAGAAGTTCGTGATCCTGCGCATTCCCAACGGCACCTCGTTCATGCGCCAGATCACCCCGCGCGACGCCGAGCGGTATTTCGGCGGTTCGGTCCGGGTCAATTTCTGATCCGGTACTCCCAACTACCCACTGCAATCCCCCGGCACCGCCATGGTGCCGGGTTTTTTTTATCAACCCAGCACCATTGTCCGCAGCACCTTCTTGTCGATCTTGCCGGTGGCGCCCAGTGGCATGGTATCGACGAAACGCACATCGTCGGGGATCTGCCATTTCGACAGCCGCCCCTGGAAATGGGCCAGGAACTCCGCCGCCGTCGCCTTTTCTTCCGGCTTCAACTGCACCACCAGCAACGGCCGCTCGTCCCATTTCGGGTCGGGCATGGCGATGGCGGCACAGAGTGCCGCCTTGGGATGGCCGGCGGCGATGTTTTCGATCTCCTGGGAACTGATCCATTCCCCGCCGGACTTGATGACATCCTTGGCCCGGTCGGCGATGCGCATATAGCCAAACGCGTCGATATCGGCGATGTCGCCCGTATCGAACCAGCCATCACCATCAAGCACCTGCCCGCCATCGCCATGGAGGTAACCTGCCGCCACCACCGGCCCCCGTACCAGCAGCCGGCCGGCCCGCGTGCCGTCATGGGGCAGATCGGCGCCGTCCGGCCCGCGCAGGGCCAGATCGATCCCCAGCGGCGGCCGCCCCTGTCGCGCGCGGTAGGGCATCTGCGCCTCGAACCCCGTTCCGTCCAGTTCCGGCACCAGCTTGAAATGCGTGCCGATGGGCGATGTTTCGGTCATGCCCCAGGCATGGCGGGCACTGACGCCGAAATCGTTCAGGCGGCGCAGGACGCTTTCCGGGCAGGCGGCCCCGCCGATGATGACCCGCTGCAAGGGCCCGAAATCCCCGCCATGGCGTTCCAGATGCTGGACCAGCGCCTGCCAGATGGTGGGCACGGCTGCGGCGAACGTCACCCCTTCCCCCCGGATCAGGTCCAGCAGGGAGACGGGGTCCAGTTTCGATCCCGGCAATACCAGCTTGCAGCCCACGGCCGCCGTCGACAACGGAATGCCCCAGGCATTGGCGTGGTACATGGGCACGATGGGCATGGCGACATCGCCCACCGACAGGCCCATGACGTCGGGTTGCAGGCTCATCCACATATGGATCATGGTGGAACGATGGGAATAAAGCACACCCTTGGGATTGCCGGTTGTGCCCGACGTGTAGCAAAGCGCCGCCGCCGTCCGTTCATCAAAATCACCCCAGGGATGGCCGTCATCCACCGCGGCACCGACCCATTCCTCATACCCGATGGCCTGGGGCAGCAGGGTGCGGTCGATATCCGCCTGCGCGCACAGCAGCACGACATGGGTCACCGTCGGGCAATCCGGCAGCAATTCCGCCACCAGGCCTGCAAAGACGGGATCGGCCAGAATGACCCGGTCGCCGGCATGGTTGATGATGAAGCGCAGCTGTTCCTTGAACAGGCGCGGGTTCAGCGTGTGGCAGACGGCGCCCATGCCCATGATGGCAAACCAGGCCTCCAGGTGCCGGTCGCTGTTCCAGGCCAGGGTGGCGACCCGGTCGCCCGGCCCGATCCCCAGCCCGCGCAGGGCACTGGACAGGCGGCGGGCGCGGTCGCGGATTTGGCGGTAATCGGTATAGGCCACGGCGCCGGTCGCTGACGGTTCCACCCGCCGCGTCGCCACCACCCGGCTGCCATCCCAGCGCGCCGCGTGATCGATGATACGGTTCACCGTCAGCGGCCAATCCTGCATCAGCCCGAACATCTCCATCCCCCTTGCTTGTCCGCGCCCGCATTTCGTAATGACCAACCCGACGGCTGGACAGGGCGTTCGATTAAGTCTTATATTAGATATAAGAGTTCATATGAAGAATAAGCCGGCCGCCGGGCGCATCCCGCCGCGCATGGCATGTTGAGGGAAGGGAACGAGATGCAGTTGCTTGAAACGGACGGTGGCTTCGACCTGATCCTGGCAGGTCGCCCCGTTCTGCGCCACCGTGCCGATGCACCCTGCCTCTATGTCGGGCACGGCGATCCGCGGGTGGAGATGTATCACGGCCATTTCGATATTGAAGACAGTATCGTCGAACGGCTGGGCCTGCGCCATGCCGCGGTCACGCGCGACGGGGACGGTGCCGCGCGCGTCACCCTGTCCATCGCCCCATCCCTGCCCGCCCTGGTCACGCTGACCCTGTCGGGCGGGCCCCAGGACGCCCGCATCCGTATCGATACGCATGACGCCACGCTGAACCGGCTGTGGCTGCGCGTGGTAGCGGAAAAGGGTGAGCATGTCTGGGGTGGGGGGGAGCAGCTTTCCTATTTCGACATGCGCGGCCGCCGCTTCCCGCTCTGGACCTCCGAACCCGGCGTGGGCCGCGACAAGTCCACGCTGCTGACCTTCCAGGCCGATCAGAAGGGCAAGGCCGGCGGCGACTATTACAAGACCAACTATCCCCAGCCCACCTACCTGTCGTCGCGCCGCTACGCCCTGCATATCGACACGATGGCATATAGTGCCTTCGATTTCCGAAAAGATGACTGGCACGAGCTGGAGATCTGGGCGGCGCCGGCCACGATCGAACTCTGGGCGCGCGATGCCTTCACCGATCTGGTCACGGCCCTGTCCGACCGCTTCGGCCGCCAGCCGCCCTTGCCCGACTGGGTGCTGAAAGGCGCTATCATCGGCCTGAAGGACGGGGCGAACAGCCTTATCAGGCTGGAGAAATATGCCGATGCCGGCGTGGCCATTTCCGGCCTGTGGTGCGAGGACTGGGTGGGCCTGCGCATCACCAGCTTCGGCAACCGGCTGTTCTGGGACTGGAAATGGAACCCCAGCCGCTATCCCGATCTGGACCGCCGTATCGGGGAGTTGCGGGAACGCGGCATCCGGTTCCTGGGCTACGTGAACCCCTATCTCTGCGTCGATGGCAGCCTCTATCCAGAGGCCGAGGCGGCGGGCTATCTGGCCCGCAAACTGGACAGCGACGACACCTATCTGGTCGATTTCGGCGAGTTCTATTGCGGTGTGGTGGATTTCACCAATCCGGCCGCCGCCGCCTGGTTCGCCGAGCGGGTGATCGGGCAGAACATGCTGGATTTCGGCCTGTCCGGCTGGATGGCCGATTTCGGCGAATATCTGCCGACCGATGTCCGCCTGCACGATGGCACGCCCGGCATGCTGGCCCATAACGCCTGGCCGGTGCTGTGGGCAGAGGTGAATGCAAGCGCGGTCGCCAGCCGGGGCAAGACGGGGGACACCGTCTTCTTCATGCGCGCGGGCTATAGCGGCGTGCAGCGGCACTGCCCCCTGCTGTGGGCCGGTGATCAGTCGGTGGATTTCAGCCGGCATGACGGCATCGGCACCGTCATCACGGCCGCCCTGTCCTCGGGCCTGCTGGGCAACGCCTATCACCATAGCGACATCGGTGGCTACACCAGCCTGTTCGGCAATGTGCGCACGCCGGAACTGGTGATGCGCTGGTCGGAAATGGCCGCCTTCACCCCCGTCATGCGCGGGCATGAGGGTAACCGCCCGCGCGACAATGTGCAGGTGGATGAAGACCCCGCCATCCTGGCCCATTTCGCCCGCATGACCCGCATCTACACCCATATGGCACCCTATCTGCGCGCCTTGTCGGAGGCGGCGGTGGCGACGGGCCTGCCGGTACAGCGGCCGCTGTTCCTGCATTTCCCGGACGATGTCCGCACCTACGCCCTGCAGGAAAGCTATCTCTACGGTCCCGACCTGCTGGTGGCGCCCGTCATACAGCCGGGCGTGGATCGTTGGACAACCTATCTGCCCGCCGGCGCGGATTGGGTGGAGGTGTGGACGGGTGCCGTGCATACAGGCGGGCAGGAGGTGACGGTGGATGCACCGCTGGGCACGCCGCCCCTGTTCTTCCGCCAGGGCAGCGCCTGGGCAGGCCTGTTCCGTCAGATCGTGGACGTGTCGTAACGCCGCCCTCATCCCGACACTCCAGGATCAAGGACATCCCATGCGCTTCGGCCTTCACCGCACCCTGCTGCTGGCGCTCGTCATGCTGGCGGGCATCCTGAATTACACCGACCGGCAGATCATCGCCGTGCTGAAACCCATGCTGGAACAGCAGTTGGGCTGGAACGACGCCGATTACGGCTTCCTGGTCGCCACCTTCCAGTTTGCGGCGGCGGTTGCCTTCATCTTCGCCGGGCGTCTGATCGACCGGCTGGGCTGGCGGGTCGGCAATCCCACCGCCGTGGGGTCGTGGAGCCTGGCCGCCATGGTGCATGGCACGGCCACCAGTATGGCGGAATTCACCGTGGTCCGGGCCGCCTTGGGCGCCACGGAGGCGCTGGGAACGCCCGCCGGCATCAAGACCATCGCCGTCTGGTTCCAGGCGCGTGAACGGTCGCTGGCACTGGGCTTCGTCAATGCCGCCGGCAATGTCGGTGCCATCGTGGCGCCGTTGCTGGTGCCGGTGATCGCCCTGACCCATGGCTGGCGGGCCGCCTTCTACATCATGGGCGGGGCCGGCCTGATCTGGGTGGTGGCCTGGTGGGCGCTGACCCGCCATCCCTATTTCCGGACCCCGCCCACATCGGCGGCCACGGCCAACGGCGCCCGGGTGCCCTGGCGCGTCGTCTTGTCCGACCGCCGCACCTGGGCCTTCTGCGGGGCCAAGGTCTTCTCCGATCAGGTCTGGTGGTTTCTGCTGTTCTGGATGCCGGACCTGTTCACCCGCGTCTTCGGGCTGGACATGCGCAGCTTCGGTGTGCCGCTGGCCACCATCTATGCCATTGCTGCCACGGGCTCCCTCATCGGCGGCTATGTCTCCGGCCGGTTGCTGGCGGCAGGCATGAGCCTGAATAGGGCGCGCAAGCTGACCCTGCTGGTCTGCGCCCTGCTGGTCCTGCCCGTGCCGCTGGTGCTGTTGGTCCAGAATTACTGGCTGGCCGTGGCGCTGCTGGGCCTGACCCTGGCGGCTCACCAGGGCTTCTCCGTCAACCTGTTCGCCACGGCCACCGACATCGTGCCCCATGGCCGCATCGGCACCGTGATCTCGCTGGGGGCGCTCTGCGGCAACCTGGCAGGCATGGCGATCCTGCAGGCGGCCGGCTGGGTGCTGGCGGCCGGCGGCTCCTACGCGCCGATGTTCGCGCTGGTGTCGGTATCCTACCTGCTGGCCCTGGGCTGGCTGCATTTCTGGCAACCCGTGCTGAAGCCGGCGGAGGATTGATCAGCCGCGGACAATCCCCGCCGCATCCGCCCAGGCCGCATAGGCTGCCTGGGCTTCGTCTGCGCCAACCGATGGCGTGAATTCCGCGTCATAGCGGGCGAAACGCGACAGGTCGCTGACCGACAGCAGGCCGATGCCCAGCCCGGCGGCGATGGCGGCACCATAGGCCGTCGCCTCCCGCACCCCATGGCGGCGGACGGGCAGGCACAGGGCGTCGGCCTGCAACTGCAACAGCGGGTCGCTGGCCGTCACCCCGCCATCGACGGGAAAATAGCCGGGCACGGACAGGCCCGGCGTGGCGGCGATGGTGGCCGCGATCTCCTTGAACCGGAAGGCGATGCCCTGCAAGGCGGCGCGGGCGACATGGGCGCGGGTGGCCCCGGCGTCCAGGCCCGCGATCAGGGCGCGTTCATGGAAGCGGCCATGCGGCGCGCCCAGCCCCTGCAGCGACGGGCGCACGACCACGCCGCGCGTATCCGCCACCGACCCGGCCAGCGCCGACAATTCGCCCGCATCGGCGAACATGCCCATGTCCCGGCACAGCCAGGACAGGAAGGCACCGCAGCTGATGACCATGCCTTCCACGCACCAGCACAGATCACCGCCGACGCGGGTCAGTGCCTGGATGGGCAAGGTGCGGTGCGGGCTGATGGCGTGCGCACCGGTAGACGCCATGACGACGCCCGAGGTGCCGTAGGTGGCCTTCCAGGCACCGGCCGCCAGACTGCCATGGGCCAGCATGCCCGCCTGCTGATCGGCCATCACGGCGGTCACCGGCACAGATGCCCCCCAAAGGCTGGCATCGGTCTGGCCCAGCGGCCCCCAACTGTCGGCGATGGTGGGGAACAGGCGGGGGTCCAGCCCCTGATGGGCGATCAGTGCCTTGTTCCATTCCGCCCGGTCGGGATAATCGATATAGCCCGACAGCCAGGCGGCGCCCACATCGGTGACATGGGTGCCGCCGCCCGTCAGGCGATGAATCAGGTAACTGTCCAGCGTGCCCCAGCGCAATTCATCGCGCGCCATGCGGGCGTACCCGTCGGGCACCAGATCCAGCGCCGCTTCCAGCTTGGCCGCCGGCACCTGCGGCCACAGGGTGAAGCCGGCGGCGCGCAACTGCTTGTACCGGTCCATGCCGCGCAGGTCGCTCCACACCAACACCGGCGCCAGGGGCCGGCCGCCGGTGCGGTCCCAGATGATGGTGCTGGACCGCTGTGTCGTCACGCCGATGGCGGCGACGTCATGGATGGTGCGGCCCGCCTGGGCCAGCGCGCCGTCGATGACGGACCGGCAAATGGCCCAGACCTGTTCCCCATCCTGTTCCACCCGGCCGGGTGCCGGGAAATGCGAGGGGATGGGTTGTTTCACGCTGGCCAGGACCGGCCCCGCCGGATCGACCAGCAGGGCACGGGCACCCGTGGTGCCGCAATCCAGCGCCAGCAGCAGTTCAGGCATCGGGGATCAGGTTTCCGGGGTTCATGATGCCATTGGGATCAATGGCGGCCTTCACCCGGCGCAGCAGGTCCACCCCCGCCGTCCCCAGATCATGCGTCAGATAGGGCTTGCGCAGGCGGCCGGCGCCATGATGGTGGGCCACGCCGCCGCCATGGCGGGCCGTGGCCTCCATGATGCGGTGCCAGCATTCAAAATAGGCCGGTTCCATGCGGGACGTATCCTCGAACGTGGCGGCGAAGGAGAAATAGAGATTAATCCCGGACCGGTAGACATGGGAACTGTGCGCCGACGCGTTGATGACGCCATCGACCGCGTTCAGGTCGCGGATCACATCGCGATAGATATCGCCGATCTGCGTCCAGCTTCCCGAGATTTCCGCCGTGTCGGCGACATAGCCGCGTTCGAACATGTCCTTCCAGGTCGGCACATGGTTGCGCCGGTCCAGCCATTGTTCGGCCGCCGCCGCATCGCCCGGCACCAGCCCCGCCGCCGCCGCGATGGCGGCCACGGCCGGCACCTCCGCCGCCACCCGTTCGGCCGGCCCCTCATGCAGCATCAGCAGCATGGCTTGGCCGTCGCGCTGAAAATCCTTGAACAGGCGCCGCACCTCCCGCCCGTCATACTGGCGCATCACCGGCGGCTTCCAGTCGGCCTGGATGATGCGGCGCTGCGCCTCGAAACCCGCATCCATGTCGTCGGCGAAATAGACGGCGCATTGCCGGGCCGGCGCCGCGCGGCGCAGCGACAGGGTGACGCCGGTAATCACCCCCATCGTGCCTTCCGCCCCCATCAGCAGATGGCGCAGGTCCGGCCCCGCCGCCGCGCGCGGCGCCTTGCCCAGGGTGACGATGTCGCCATTGGGCAGCACCGCCTCGATCGAATGAATGATATCCTCGATATTGCCATAGGCGGTGGAGAATTGACCCGAGGCGCGGGTGGAGACCCAGCCGCCGACGCTGCTGATGGCGATGGATTGCGGCCAGTGGCCGATGGTCAGGCCGCGCGCGGCCACCGCTTCCTCCGCCGCCATGCCGTTCATGCCGGCATCGAACCCGGCCAGCAGGTTGGTCTCGTCGATGAAGCGGACGGCCGCCATGCCGCCCATGTCCAGCAGGATGCTGTCGCCCGTGGGCTCGATCCCGCCGCACACGCCGCTGCCCAGGCCGAACGGCACCAGGGGGATGCGGCGGTCATGGGCGAACAGCACCACCTGGCGCACATCGGCGACATCGGCCGGGCGCACGACGAGGCCGGGTGCCTGCACCGGCTGCCCGCGCCAATCGCGCAGATGCTTGACGCACCATTGGTCGTAACGGCGGGCGCGCACGCTGTCAGCGTCGCCCAGTACCTTGTCGCGGCCGATACGCTCGGCCAGTTCGGATGCGATGGTCATGTCCCGTCTCCCCCCGCCACGGGCATCAGGGCCCGGCGGCTGTTCCTGTCCAGTTGCAGGCAATGATGGATTTCCGCCGCCCGGCGGCGCTCGTCCCAGCCCAGCAGGTGCCCCATGGCCGCCACCGCCGGGGCCAGGGCAGGGCAGCCGGCCTGGTCGTCGAACCAGGCCCGCGCACTGCGCCGGACCCAGTAATCCTCCAGCGTCGCCGCCCCTTCATGCCGCACGGCATGGGTTGCTTCCGCCGCCACATCCCCGCCGCCCGCCCGGATCAGCGCGGCCTCCGTCCCGTACAGCCGGTCCAGCCGATCATCGCCGGCCGGCGCGCGTTCGCCGCCAGGCAGGGGCAGGTCGGCCGTGGTGCAAGGGCGGGTGCGGATATCCAGCCGGTCGGCCACGGCATCGACGATGCGGGCGGCCATGGCGCGATAGGCCGACAGCTTGCCGCCGGCGATGGCGATGACACCGCTGGGCCCCACCCACATCTCGTCCTTGCGCGACACCTCCGTCGCCTTCTTGCCCGCCTCCCCGATCAGGGGGCGGATGCCGGCCCACAGCGCCACGATGTCCTGATCGCGGATGGGCGGCGCCGCCAGCGCCGCCTGGGTGGCGCACAGCAGATAATCAACCTCCTCCCGCCCGATCTCCGGCCAGTAGTCGCTGGTGGCATGGAACTGGTCCGTCGTGCCCAGATAGGTGAAATCCCCGCGCGGCACGGCGAAGATGTTGCGCTTGTCCGGTGCCCGCAGGATCAGCGTGGATGTCACCGGCAACAGCGCGCGCGGCAGCACCAGATGGATGCCTTTGGAGAGGGCGAGCCGACGGCCGCCCTCTCCCGCCGCCAGCGCCCGGACCCCATCCACCCAGGGGCCGGCGGCGTTGACGATGACCCGCGCCTGCACGCGGGTCCCCTTGTCCTCTCCCGCCAGGGTGGAGCGGGCGATCAGGCCCGTGGCCCTGCCCCCCTCCTCCAGCAGTCGCTCCACCCGCGCATGGTTCAGGACCTCGGCCCCGGCGGCGGCGGCCGACCGGACATTGGCCAGTGTCAGCCTTGCATCGTCGGTCAGGAATTCCGGATAGGCGACGGCGCCGTTCAGCCGGTCGCAGCGCAGGGTCGGCTCCCGCCGCGCCAGTTCCTCCAGCCCCCAGACGGCATGCTGTTCAGCGGCCGGGACATTGCCCAGCTTCTCAAAGCTCCACAATGCGGCGCGCAGCTTGGCCTGGGTCGCCAGCGATGTCGTGGGGATGACAAAGGGCGTCAGCCGGGCCAGATGCGGGGCGATGCGGCGCAGCACCTGCCGCTCCGACGCGCTTTCCCGCACCAGCGCCACATCGCCCTGGGCCAGATAGCGCAGGCCGCCATGGATCATCTTGGACGACCGGCTGCTGGTGCCCGACGCGAAATCCTCTGCCTCCAGCAGGGCTACGGACAGGCCGCGCAAGGCAGCGTCGCGGGCAATGCCGGCCCCGGTGATGCCGCCGCCGATGACGGCCAGGTCAAAGACCTGCCCTTCCAGCCGGGCGAAGGTGGCGGCACGGCCGCACGCGTTCAGGCTCGCCCCCATGGTCCCGTCCCCTTCCATCCTTCGTTCGTCTTCGTCAGACGGTAAGGGAATTGCGGAGCGTGTGGTGATGCGAACTAGGAAAGACGTGGTGATGCGGCGGCGTCCCTGCGCATGGCCAGCGCCGTCCACACGGCACCGAAAAAATCCACCAGCCCGAACAGGATCAGGAGAGCAGGCGCATGCCCCGCCAGCACCAGCCCCGTGAAGCCCAGCAGGACCAGGGTGCGGGTGACGATGGTGATGCGCTGGAACGCCCGCCCGTCGGCACCGGCATGGTAATAAAGGCCCAGATTGAAGACGATGATGCCCAGCACCCGGATCCACGGCTCCTCCGTCGCCGCCAACCCCAACGCCGTCAACAGCAGGTTGGGCAGGAACAGCAGGGTCAGGCCGTTGGCCCCCAGATAGAAGGCGAACAGGCGCAGGGAGCGGGCGGCGGGGGACATTCAGGCCATCCTTTCGGGATCGTTGAAATAGCCCCCGACCCCCACGCCCAGCGCCAGCACCCAGGCCGCCAGCCCCAGATGCAGGCCGATGATGCGGCTGTCGGCGTCCAGCAAGCCGGGGACGCGGGTCAGGGCGGCGGTGATCACGGCCAGCATGGACAAGCCCAGCCAGCGGCGGGCGCTGCCTTTCGCTTTCAACAAGAGCCGCAGGCTGGCCGCCAGGATGAACAGGCTGGCCAGCGGGCCGGACAGAGCCGGCTGCCCGGCCAGCACCAGCCCGGCGACGCCCGCCGCCGCGATGCCCAGGATCAGCGGCCAGCGGCGCCCGTCGGGCAGCAGGAACAGGGCCGCGGCGACGGATGCGAAACCCAGCAGGGCGTAGAGATCCGACGCCCCCTGGTGCAGCGCCACCAGCCAGCCGGCCTCGTATCCGGCGAAGCGGGCGGCCCCGGCGGCCGACGGCACGGCCAGACCCGCGATGGCCAGCGCCAGCGGCCAGGTCAGGCCCGGCAGGGCCCACAGCAGCCGGCCCGCCCACAGGCAGGCCAGCGCCAGCAGCGCGTCACTCCCCGCCAGCAGCATCGGCCATCCCCGGTGTCAGGACCGCGCCGGCCGCTGCCCCGCTGTTCCCCGGCAGGCCGGGCGTGCCCGCCTGATCCGGGTTGCGGCGCAGATAGGCTGTCTTGATCTTGTCGGTATCGTCGCGGCTGCCATCATGGCTCCAGCCCGGCGGGCCGAACAGGTAAAGGAACCGGTCGCGCAGGGACAGACCACCGCGCGCCTGATCCTTGAAGATGCCCACATATTCATGGAAGGCGATGCGCAGCGGGTTGAAGGTCGCCAGATCATGCACCAGCCCGAAGCGCACCGGATCATGGTCCTGTTCGGGCACAAAGGTGCCGAACAGCTTGTCCCAGATGATCAGGGTGCCGGCATAGTTGCTGTCCAGATAGCGCGGGTTGGAGCCGTGATGCACCCTATGGTGCGACGGCGTGTTCATCACCGCCTCGAACCAGACCGGCATGCGGTGGATCGCCTCCGTATGCACCCAGAACTGGTAAAACAGGTTCAGCGAGGAGACGAAGATCAGGATGGCCGGGTGGAAACCCAGCAAGGCCAGCGGCAGCTTCAGCACGAACAGGCCCATGATGGCGCCGGTCCAGGGCTGGCGCAGGGCCGTGGCGAAGTTGAAATGCTGGCTGGAATGATGGACCACATGCGCGGCCCACAGCCAGCGGATACGGTGCATGAACCGATGCGCCCAGTAATAGCGCATGTCATCGGCCACGAAGCAGGCGATGATGGCCCAGATCGAGGTGCCAATATCGAACAGCCGGTGATCATAGGTCCAGAACATGACGGCCGACACGCCGCCGCTGACCACCAGACCGGACAGCATGCCGGTGATGACATAGCCCAAGCCCATGGACAGGCTGGCGGCGCTGTCCCGCGTCTCGTAATGCGCCTTCACCAGATGAAGCTGCATCAACACCAGTTCCAGCACCAGCAGCAGCAGATAAAGCGGACTGGCCAGCGTGGCGACGTCCGGATAGCTGAGAGTATCGGGCATCATGCCTCCCGCAATTGGATCAGCCCCGCGCCGGCAGCGCTTCCAGCCGCCGGCGCCACAGGCTGGCTTCCGCCGGATCGGCGAAGACCAGCCGGAAGGCCGGGGCCGTGAAGTCGGCCAGCGTCAGGGTCAGAATATCGTCATTCAGGGACCAGCGGCGGATGCCGCCCGGCCCCACAATCCGCGTCGCCCAATGCTGTCCCATGGGGATCAGCAGGCCGAAACGGTCGGCACCGCCCATCTCGATCAGCGCACAGAACCCGTCCCGTGACAGGGCAGCCCCCGTCGACGGCTCGTCCGGCAGCAGCGCGCGGAAGAGGGTCAGGGCTTGGTCACGGCCCGCCAGACCCGGCAGGGTGCTGCGGCCGAATGCATGGTGCAGGGCCAGGATGAACAGCGCGGCAACAACGCTGCCCACAATCAGATAAAGAAGTGTCATCATGTTCCGCCCCCAACCTCTGGCCGGATCATAGGCGGAACCGCCGGGGCTGGATTTTGCCAATAAATCAACGGATCATTCGATCTGCACATCACCACGCACCATCATCGGCCATGTATGCTGGTCAATAACTCAGTTATATGAATCGTCACCGATCAACGGGGGATATGGATGGATACGGAACTGAACGGGCTGCTGGCGGCACAGCGTCAGGCCGTCGCGCGTGACGGCGCCCCCACCCTGTCGGCCCGGCTGAAGGATCTGGCGGCGCTGGCCGACGTGGTCCGCCGGAACCAGCACCACCTGGCCGCCGCGATCAGCGCCGATTTCGGCAACCGCGCCGTGCCGGAAACCGAACTGGGCGAACTGATGCCGTTGCTGAACGGCATCGACCATGTGCGCCGGCATCTGCGATCCTGGATGCGGTCGTCGCGGCGCCGCGCCAATCTGGCGTTCCAGCCGGCATCGGCGCGGGTGGACTATCAGCCGTTGGGCGTGGTCGGCATCCTGTCGCCCTGGAACTATCCCTTGTTCCTGACGCTGGGGCCGCTGGTTGATGCGCTGGCGGCCGGCAACCGGGTGATGATCAAGCCGTCCGAACTGGCGCCGCGCACGGCCGACCTGATCCGCGACCTGCTGGCCGGCCTGTTCCCGGCCGATCAGGTGATGGTGGTGACGGGCGGGGCGGAGATGGCGCAGGCATTCAGCTGCCTGCCCTTCGATCATCTGATCTTCACCGGCTCCACCCGCGTCGGACGCAGCGTCATGCAGGCGGCGGCCCCCAACCTGACACCCGTGACCCTGGAGCTGGGCGGCAAATCGCCGGTCGTGGTGCTGCCGGATTGCGATCTGGACAAGGCGGCGCGCACCATCGCCATGGGCAAGTTCTTCAATGCCGGCCAGACCTGCGTGGCCCCGGACTATGCCCTGGTCCCGCGCGACCGCATGGACGCCTTCGCCGGTGCCATGATGAAGCGGGTGGAGGCGATGTATCCCAGCATCCGCGACAACCCGGACTATACAAGCATCATCGCCGACCGCCACCATGCGCGGCTGGAAGCCATGGTGGCCGAGGCCGTGGCCGGCGGCGCGCAACGGCGCCAGCATGGCCAGGGCGGGGACGCGGCCACGCGCCGCTTCGCCCCCACCTTGCTGATCGCCCCGCCCCTGGACAGCACGGTGATGCGGGAGGAGATTTTCGGCCCCATCCTGCCGATCCTGCCCTATGACGATGTTGGCGACGCCATCGCCTTCATCAATGCGCGGCCCAAGCCGCTGGCCCTTTACTGCTATGGCGATGATGAAAGGCAGGTGACCCGCGTGCTGCACGAGACGCGGTCGGGCGGGGCCTGCGTCAATGCCACCATGCTGCATGTGGGTCAGGCCGACCTGCCTTTCGGCGGTGTCGGCGAAAGCGGCATGGGCGCCTATCACGGGCATGAAGGGTTCCTGCGCCTGTCGCATGCCCGCGCCGTGATGCGGGTCAGCCGCTTCAACCAGTCGCATCTGGTCGCCGCCCCCTATGGCGCGCTGGCCCGGCTGGTGGCGCGCCTGTTCGTCGGGGGGACGAAATGAACCTGCGCCGCCTTCAGCATTTTGAGGCGCTGTACCGCCTGCAAAGCTTCGCGCGCGCCGCCGACGAACTGGCCATCACCCAATCTGCGCTGAGCCGCAGCCTGCAAAAGCTGGAGGAGGAACTGGGGGCCGTCCTGTTCGACCGGACGACCCATTATGTCCGCCCCACCGATGCCGGCGACCGGCTGATCCGGCCGGTGCAAGATGTGCTGGCCGCTGCCGGCAACCTGGATACGGCCGCCAACCAGTTGACCAGACCCGGCACGGGCACGGTGCGTGTCGGCGTCGGCCCTTTCCCGACACAGCCCCTGTTGACCCGCGCCATCGGCCGGTTCGGCGCGCTGCATGAAGGTGTCCGGGTCACGGTGACTGGCGGCATTTCTGACGTGCTGTTGCAGGGGCTGGTCGACCGGTCGCTGGATTTGGTCGTCTGCGATATCAGCAAGTTCGACGGGTCGGCCTATGCGGATGAGGTGGTGGTGACCGCCCTGC
The DNA here is from genome assembly GCF_057809655.1 of Niveispirillum sp. FG148. Taxonomy (NCBI): domain Bacteria; kingdom Pseudomonadati; phylum Pseudomonadota; class Alphaproteobacteria; order Rhodospirillales; family Azospirillaceae; genus Niveispirillum; species Niveispirillum sp. FG148. The sequence goes on along the minus strand of NZ_JBMDKJ010000021.1, from coordinate 33,419 downwards.
CACGCGAACCGCTGATGATCGTGGCCGCCGCGGCCCACCCCCTGCCGCCGGGGCCGGAGCGCAAGGCAGCCGTGGCCACCCGCCCCTGGGCCCTGCCCCGGCCGGCACCGGGCAGCGAACACCGCTTCGCGCCCGCCATCCGCACCCGCATTGCCCAGCGCAGCTTTCCCGATTACGAACTGGATTCCACCCTGGCCTGTCTGGAGGTGGTGCGCCAGGGACCGGCCATCACCGTCGTCCCCCGTTCCCTGGCCCTGTCGGCGGCGCGCGACGGCGACCTGATCGCCTATCCGATGGGACCGGGGGAGCAGACCAATGACGGCATCCACCTGCTGCGCAACCGCAGCCAGAGTGCCGCCGTCACCGCCTTCGTCAAGGTGCTGCGCGAAACGGCGCAGGCGCTGGCGGCGGGCTAACCCCACAGCCCCCGCACAATCTCCTTCAACTGCTTCGCCTCTTCCCAGCGGTCGGTCAGCTCCCGCCCGGCCGTGTCCACCACGGCATAGGGCGGGGGGCCCAGTTCGACCATAAAGCTCAGGCTGTCATCGGGGCCTGCCCGGTCGCGCCACAGGTCGAAGCCCCGCCGCCACCAGCCCGTGAACAGGTCCAGCCAGGGCTGATGGTGGCCACCGAGGGGGGCCTGCACCTGATGCGCTGTCGCCACCCGACCATGGAAGGCGCGTGTCTGGCCCAGGATGCGGGCGATGGCCGCATGTTTGGGCGGGTCGATGGGCAGATCCCATTCGCCGGCCACGACATAATGGCAAAGATCGGCTGTCAGGGGCAGGCCGGGCAGTTCCGTCAGCACACGCAGGAAGAAGCCCAGATCCTGCGACAGCCGTGCCCGGTGGGTTTCGAAGAAGATGGGCAGGCCGGCATTTTCCCGCACCCGTTCCATCTCCTCCAGCAGGCGCACGGCATCGCCCACCCGGTCCAGCGGCCCCGCCACCTGCACATTCAGATGATGGGCCTGCAGGGTCGCCGCCTCGTCCGCGAAGCGGTCCAGTTCGTCGGCGCTGCGGGCCAGCACCTGTGCCTCCCAGGCCAGCCCGCGTTCATTCATGAAGCGCGAGGTGATGGCGGTGCGTTCCTTGCGCACCAGATTGGTGCCCGCCCCGTCGAACCCGGCATCGACCACCGCCTGCAGGGCCGTCTCCAGATTGTTCCAGACATCGAAGCCGGGACAATGGTCCAGGCCCCAGACGGATTGAAGGACCAGAAGGCGTTGCATGGGGACATCCCGTTCGCTGAACTGTTCCGCAGCTACGGCAGAAGCGACCTTCTGTCCAATCCCATCCCCTCAACAGCCCATGCGTATATGCTATGACCCCGCCAGACAGGCCGCCGCCTCCGCCCGCACCGCCGCGCGCAGCCAGGCGACGGGGGGTGGGGTGGGGCCGATATCGGGTTCGATCAGGGTGAAATCAAAGCCGACGGCCGGCACCACCGGCCGCACCGCCACGCCCAGCCGGCAGAACAGCCGGGCGGTGAACGGCTCCACAATCGCCACGCCCAGGCCCGCCTCCACAAAGGCGTACATGGGCAGTGATTGCTGGCATTCCAGCATCCTGTCCACGGCCACGTTGGCGGCGGCCAGCGCATCATCGATCCCGGTCCACAGGGCTTCTGCCTCATGCATGGGGCCGATGAAGCTTTCGCCCGCCAGATCGGCCAGGGCAATGACGGGCCGGTCCAGCAGCCGGTGCCCGGCCGGCAGGGCACAGACATAATCGGCCCGGATCAGGAATTCCGCCCGGATGCCGTCGCGCGCCGGGGCGGCCACGCCGATGCCCAGGTCGGCCTGACCCAGGAACACCCGATCCTCGATGGCGCGCTGGCCCAGCGCCTCCACCGTTACCTTCACGGAAGGATGCTTTTCCCGGAACGCGCGCAGTACGGGCGGCAGCAGCGACAGGGCGATGGTGGGCAGGCACGCGATGCGTACCGTGCCCACCGGATGCGCCCGGATGCGCCGGGCCGCCTGGGCCAGCAGATCCAGGCCGGTGAAGGAGCGCTGCACGGCCTCGAACAGGGTGTCGGCCTGCGCCGTCGGATGCACGCGCCCGCCCCGCCGCTCGAACAGGGCGAACCCCACGGCATATTCCAGGTCGGCGATCAGCCGGCTGACCGACGGTTGGGAGATGTTCAACATGGCGGCAGCGGCGGTGACCCCGCCGCTCATCATCACCGCCCGGAACGCCTCGATCTGTCGCATGCGCATGGATCATAGTATTCACGAATGAAGTCGTGACGCAATTCGATTGGATACGATGGCCCGACCCGCCGCAGAATGGTTGCAACACCAGCCGATTGCGGGAGGAAAAAATGAAGTACGAACAGCAGCGTGACCAGTTCCAGCGCGAAGGCTATGCCGTTTTCGAACGGGTGCTGGACGGCGAATTGCTCGACATCCTGCGCGCCCAGTGCGGCCGCATGGTGGAACGCGAGGATGCGCGCCTGGACGCGCTGGGCGTGGATGTCGACGGCATCACCCATCGCGGCAACCGCTATTTCGCCGGGGAATGCCAGCGGGTGCAGCCGGAATTGCGGACCATGCTGTTTTCCGAGGTGATGGCCGATATCTGCCGCGCCACCCTGGGCGACGATGCCTATTTCTTCTATGACCAGTATGTGGTGAAGGGGGCCGGCGGCGGCATGTCCTTCAGCTGGCATCAGGATAGCGGCTATGTCGTGGGCAATGGCGGCCCGGCCGACCACAAGCCCTATCTGACCTGCTGGTGCACGCTGGACGACACCACCATCGAGAATGGCACGGTCCGCGTCCTGCCCTTCAGCCAGGTGCCGGAAACGCGCGACGGCATCATCCCGCACACCCGCCAGCCCGGCACCAATGATCTGGTCGGCTGGACGGGGGAGGATCAGGGCGTGGCGGTGGAAGTGCCGGCCGGCAGCGTCGTTGCCTTCTCCTCCCTGCTGCTTCACGCAACGGGCGCCAACCGCACCGACCGGCCGCGCCGCATCTATCTGGCCCAGTACAGCCCGGAAGTGATCCTGAACCCCGGCACAAGGCATCTGCGCCGCAATGCCATCCCGCTGGTCCGCGGCGGTCGGCAGGTGACCTTCGCCTGATTGACGCTTGCCTGGGGGGAATGGTTCGCCGGGCCCAAGCATTCGCGGCATGTGCGCGATGCAGCGGGGCGGTTTCTGCGGCGGGTCGTTCCGGGCTAAGCTGCGCGCGACCCGCCCCAGACCGGAACGCCCCATGTCCGCCCCCGCCGATACGCTGAACGCCGATCTTGCCGCCATTGTCGGGGACCGCCATGTCCTGACCGATGCCGACGACATGGGCCCCTTTGTCCAGGCGGCGCGGTACAGTGGCGGGCGGGCGCGGCTGGTGGTGCTGCCGGCCGATGCCGAACAGGTGTCGGCCCTGCTGCGCCTGTGCCGGGAACAGGGGGTGCCGGTGGTGCCGCAGGGCGCCAATACCGGGCTGGTCGGCGCCTCCACCCCCGATGCCGGGGGCGGGCAGGTGGTGCTGTCCTTGAAGCGGCTGACGGGCCTGTTCGACCTGGACCGCGCCAACCGCGCCGTGGCCGTCGGTGCCGGCTGGGATCTGGACAGTCTGAACCAGCGGCTGGAACCGCATGGGCTGTTCTTCCCCGTCGATATCTCTTCGGCGCCCAGTGTCGGCGGCATGATTGCCACCAATGCCGGCGGGTCGCGCGTGCTGCGCTATGGCGACATGCGGCGCAATGTGCTGGCGCTGCAGGCGGTGCTGCCCGACGGGACCGTGGTCGGCGACCTGCGCGGCCTGCGCAAGAACAGCACGGGCCTGGACCTGAAACAGCTGTTCATCGGCACGGGCGGCAGTTTCGGCATCGTCACCGCCGCCCTGCTGGACCTGGCGCTGTTGCCCCGGCAGGTGACCACGGCCCTGGTCGTGCCGCGCGACGAAGAGGCGGTGAACGACCTGATGGCGCTGGTGGAGGCGCGGGCCGGGGAATTCCTGTCGGCGTTCGAAAGCATGTCGGGCCCCGCCTTGTCCGCCGCCCTGCATCACCGGCCGCAATTGCGCAATCCCTTCACAGGCACCGTGCCGGAGGAGACGATCCTGGTCGAGCTGATGTCGGCCACGGCGCCGGACACGGGGCTGGACCTGGAGGCGCTGCTGCTGTCGGTGCTGGAAGAAGGGTACGAGGCCGGGATCATCAGTGACGCCATCCCCGGCCCGGCGGCGGAGCTTTGGGCGCTACGCCACGCCATTTCCGAAGGGTTGCGCGGGCTGGGCCGGGTCATCGGGCTGGACGTGTCGGTGCCGCGCGGGCGCATGTCCGCCTTCCGCGCCGCCGCCAGCGCCTGGGTGCGGGCGCGCTTCCCCGAGCTGCTGATCTGCGGCTTCGGCCATCGCGGCGATGGCGGCGACCATTTCAATCTGGTCATCCCGCGCGACCAGGACACGGCCTATCCGCCCGAGCGGGTGGCCGCCGTGCGCGACGGGGTGTACCGGCTGCTGGTGGAGGAATTCCAGGGCAGCTACAGCGCCGAACATGGCATCGGCCCCGTCAACCTGTCCCACCATCAACGCTTCGCCGACCCGGCCCAGCAGGCCATGGCCCGGCTGCTGCAATCGCATCTGGACCCGGACGGGCTGCTGGGGCGCGTGCGCTGGTGAGGGGGGCTTGTCGGGTTCGCTGACTCCTTTTCTTGCCGGCACCCTGGCGGAGGCAATTGGGCGCTGAGCCGGGGTGACGGTAGAGAGAACCAAACCTATTCTGACAGGCTTTACGCCCCCAACCGTGCCGCGTGCCAGCGCAGGTGGTCTTCCATGAAGCTGGAAATGAAGTAGTAGGAATGGTCGTAGCCTTCCTGCATCCGCAGAGTCAGCGGAATGCCGGCCTTGGCGCAGGCATCGGCCAGCAATTGCGGGCGCAACTGGTTTTCCAGGAACCCATCCGCCGCCCCCTGATCGACCAGCAGGTCGGACAGGCGCCCCCCATCCTCGATCAGGGCCACGGCATCATGCCGGCGCCAAAGCGAGGGGTTCTCGCCAAGATAGGCGGGCAGCGCCTTCTGCCCCCAGGGTACCTGCGTCGGCGCCACGATGGGAGCAAAGGCGGAGACGGAGCGGAAGCGACCGGGATGGCGCAGCGCCACCGTCAGCGCCCCGTGCCCGCCCATGGAATGGCCGGTGATGCCCTGGCGGTCCATGTCGACGGGGAAATGCGCGGCGACCAAAGCCGGCAGTTCCTGGGTGACATAGGTCCACATGCGGAAATGCGGCACCCAGGGGGCTTCTGTGGCGTCCACATAGAAGCCGGCGCCCTGGCCCAGGTCCCAGCTGGCATCGTCGGCCACACCCTCGCCGCGCGGGCTGGTGTCGGGGCAGACGATGATCAGGCCCAGTTCCGCCGCCGCCCGCCGGAACTCCCCCTTCTCCGTCACATTGGCATGGGTGCAGGTCAGGCCCGACAGGTACCAGAGGACGGGGCATTTCACCCCGTCCTGTGCCTGGGGCGGGATGAAGACGCTGAACACCATGGGCGTGCAGGTGGCCGTGGAGGCATGGCGATAGACGCCCTGCACACCGCCATGGGACCGGGTGGCGGAAAGGGTTTCCAGGCGCATGATCAATAGACCACGACGCTGCGGATGCTTTCGCCCGCATGCATCAGATCGAAGCCCTTGTTGATCTCCTCCAGGCTCAGCACATGGGTGATCATCGGGTCGATCTCGATCTTGCCGTTCATGTACCAGTCGACGATCTTCGGCACGTCGGTGCGGCCACGGGCGCCACCGAAGGCCGAACCCTTCCAGACGCGACCGGTGACCAGCTGGAACGGACGGGTGGAAATCTCCTTGCCGGCCTCCGCCACGCCGATGACGACGGACACGCCCCAGCCGCGATGGCAGGCTTCCAAGGCCTGACGCATCACGATGGTGTTGCCCGTGCAGTCGAAGGTGTAATCGGCGCCGCCTTCGGTCAGGGCGACCAGATGCTGGACGATGTCGCCCTCAATCTTGGTCGGGTTGACGAAATGGGTCATGCCGAAGCGGCGGCCCCATTCCTCCTTCCGGTCATTGATGTCGACGCCGATGATCTTGTCGGCACCCACCATGCGGGCCGCCTGGATCACGTTCAGGCCGATGCCGCCCAGGCCGAAAATGACGACATTGGAACCCGGTTCCACCTTGGCCGTGTTGGTGACAGCCCCCACGCCCGTGGTCACGCCGCAGCCGATATAGCAGGAGGACTGGAACGGCGCGTCTTCGCGGATCTTGGCCACGGCGATTTCCGGCAGGACCGTGAAGTTGGAGAAGGTGGAACAGCCCATATAATGAAAGACCGGCTGGCCCTTATAGGAAAAGCGCGAGGTGCCGTCGGGCATCAGGCCCTTGCCCTGGGTCGCACGGATGGCCGTACACAGGTTGGTCTTGCGCGACAGGCAGCTTTTGCACTGGCGGCATTCGGGCGTGTAGAGCGGGATGACATGGTCGCCCGGCTTCACCGAGGTCACGCCAGCGCCGACCTCGCGCACGATGCCGGCGCCTTCATGGCCCAGGATGGAGGGGAAGATGCCTTCGCTGTCGAACCCGTCCAGCGTATAGGCATCGGTGTGGCAGATGCCCGTGGCCATGATTTCCACCAGCACCTCGCCCGCCTTGGGGCCTTCCAGGTCCAATTCGACGATTTCCAGGGGCTTCTTGGCCTCGAAAGCGACGGCGGCGCGGGTCTTCATGGCGGTTCGTTCCGATCAGGGGTCGACAGAAAACACACCCGGCGGCAAGCGCGGGCGGTGAAGCGGCGACTATAGCTTGAAAGCCCCGGCAACGATCATGCATTTTGGCAAATGATTATTGCTGCATGGGAACAATCATGAGCTCCTGGGACGGGATCGACAGTTTCATCGCCGTCTGCGAGACGGAAAGCTTTTCCGCCGCCGCGGCCCGCCTGGGCGTTTCAACCTCCCATGTCAGCCGGGAGGTGGCGCGGCTGGAGGACCGGTTGCAGGTGCGGCTGCTGTACCGCACGACGCGCCGGGTCAGCGTCACCGATGCCGGCCGCGCCTTTCTGGAACGCTGCCGCCGGCTGGTGGAGGAACGCGACGAGGCCTTTGCCGCCGTCAGCGAAAGCGACGGCGCCCCGCGCGGCCATCTGCGCCTGACCTGTTCCATCGCCTATGGGGAGCGGTTCATCGTGCCGCTGGTCAACCGTTTCCTGCTGGACCATCCGCAATTGTCGGTCAGCATCGACCTGACCAACCGCATGGTCGATCTGGTGGGCGAAGGCTTCGATCTGGCCGTACGCACAGGCACCAGCCTGAATGACAGCCGGCTGATCGCCATCCGGCTGGCTTCGCGCCGCCGCTATCTCTGCGCAGCCCCCGCCTATCTGCAGCGCCGGGGGGAACCGGCCGGGCTGGGCGAGTTGCCCTCGCATGCCTGCCTGATGGGCACGGCGGAGCTGTGGCAGTTCGCCGAGGATGGGCGGACCGTGGAATTCCGCCCTACCGGCGCCTGGCGCTGCAACAGCGGCTTTGCCGTGCTGGATGCGGCACGCCAGGGGCTGGGCCTGTGCCAATTGCCTGATTTCTATGTCGAATCGGATCTGGCCGCCGGTACCCTGGTCAGCCTGCTGGAACGGCACAGGCCCGCCGATGAAGGAATCTGGGCCGTCTATCCGCACCGCCGGCACCTGTCGCCCAAGGTATCGCTGCTGGTCGATTATCTGAAATCGAACATCCGGCATTCCGCTGCCGGCGAAACGCCGGTTTGACCGTCGTTAGGCCGGAATTATCCCGGCGATTCGTCCGAATGCCGGCTTCCGATCGGCGGCGCGGACCGCCACCATTCCCCCTAAACCCAAAACAGGGAAACGGGGACAGATCATGAAGAACATCCTGCTGCTGGGCGCCGGCAAGATCGGTATCGCCATCACCCTGCTGCTGCGCCGCACGGGCGAATACAGGGTCACCGTCGCCGACCATAGCGAAGAAGCGCTGAAGCGCTTCGCGGCGCTGGGCGTGGATACGGTGCAGTTGGACATCAATGATGGCGTCGCCCTGCGCAAGGCGATGGCCGGTCAATATGCCGTGCTGAACGCCCTACCGTTTCACACCACCTCTACCGTCGCCTATGGCGCCTATGATGCCGGCATCCATTATTTCGACCTGACAGAGGATGTGGCCAGCACCCGCGTGGTGAAGGAAGTGGCGGCCAAGGCCAACAGCGCCTTTGTGCCCCAGTGCGGTCTGGCCCCCGGTTTCGTGTCCATCGCCGCCCATGGGCTGGCGGCCGGGTTCGACAGTCTGCGCGATGTGCAGCTGCGCGTCGGCGCCCTGCCCCGCTATCCCACCAACGCGCTGAAATATAACCTGACCTGGTCCACCGACGGGCTGATCAACGAATATCTGAACCCGTGCGAGGCGGTGCAGGATGGCCGCTGCGTGGAACTGCCGCCGTTGGAAGACCTGGAAGAATTCGTGCTGGAAGGTGTCGCCTATGAGGCGTTCAACACCTCTGGCGGGCTGGGATCGCTGGTGGAGACGCTGGCCGGCAAGGTGGAGAACCTGACCTACAAGTCCGTCCGCTATCCCGGCCATTGCGCCATCATCAAGCTGCTGGTCGAAGATCTGCGCCTAGCGCGGCGCCGCGACCTGCTGAAGGAAGTGCTGGAAGAAGCGCTGCCCATCACCATGCAGGATGTGGTGCTGGTCTTCTGCACGGTCAGCGGCAAGCGTCATGGCCGTCTGGAGCAGGAAAGCATCGTCCGCCATATCCATGGCGAGGAGGTGGACGGCCAGTTCCTGTCCGCCATCCAGATGAGCACAGCCGCCGGCATCTGCGCCATGCTGGACCTGCAGGCCACGGGCCATCTGCCGGCCAAGGGCTTTGTCCGCCAGGAACAGATGCCGCTCGACCTGTTCCTTTCCAACCGCTTCGGGAAGGTTTATGCGTGAGGCATCGTTTCTGAACTTCGCCTTTTCCCGTCATCCCGGCGTAAGCCGGGACCCAGGGGCCAAGCGCCCAACCATGACGCTGCGTTGATCGACGCTGCGTTGAGGTTTGATCCTGGGGCCCCTGGGTCCCGGCTTGCGCCGGGATGACGGGGAGGCAGGGAGATGGGAGAAGTGGGAAAACAGAGCTTAAACGCACAAAAACCAAACCAGCCATCCATTCACCGGAGTCCCCGCCCCCATGTCCGCTACCGCCGCCCTTCTGGATCGTCTGGGCATCGCCCATCTTGTCGCGGAGGGTGACATTGTCTCCCGCTCCCCCATCGACGGCGCCCGCCTGGGCGCGGTGATGGCGCATTCGGCCGCGCAGGTGGACGCCGCGCTGGCCCGTTCGACAGAAGCCTTCAAGGAATGGCGCACGGTCCCGGCCCCGCGCCGGGGCGAGTTGATCCGCCTGTTCGGGGAGGTGCTGCGCGAGCACAAAGCCGACCTGGGCGCGCTGGTGACGCTGGAAGCCGGCAAGATCGTCCAGGAAGGGCTGGGCGAAGTGCAGGAGATGATCGATATCTGCGACTTCGCCGTTGGTCTGTCGCGGCAGTTGCATGGCCTGACCATCGCGTCCGAACGCCCGCGCCACCGCATGGTGGAAACCTGGCAGCCGCTGGGCCCTGTCGCCATCATCACCGCGTTTAACTTCCCCGTCGCCGTCTGGGCCTGGAACGCGGCCCTGGCCGTCGTCTGCGGCGACCCGGTGATCTGGAAGCCGTCGGAGAAGACGCCGCTGACCGCCCTGGCCACGCAGGCCTTGTTTGAAAAGGCGCTGGCCCGCTTCGGCGATGCGCCGGCCGGCCTGTCACAATTGCTGTTCGGTCTGCGCAATGTGGGCGAACAGATCGCGGCCGACCCCCGCGTGCCGCTGGTCAGCGCCACCGGCTCCACCCGCATGGGCCGGGAAGTGGCGCCGGTCGTGGCCCGCCGCTTTGGCCGCTCCATCCTGGAACTGGGTGGCAATAATGCCATGATCGTCACACCGTCGGCCGACCTGAAGCTGGCCGTGCGCGCCATCCTGTTCGCCGCCGTCGGCACCGCCGGTCAGCGCTGCACCACGCTGCGCCGCCTGATCGTTCACACCGATTGCTATGACAAGGTGGTGTCGGCCGTGAAGACGGCCTTCGCCGCCATCACGCCGGCCGACCCGCGCGAGACGGGCACCCTGATGGGCCCGCTGATCGACAAGGCGGCGTTCGATGCCGTAACCACGGCGCTGGCGACCGCCAAGGCCCAGGGCGGCACGGTGCATGGCGGCGGCCGGGCGCTGGCCGAGACGTTCCCCGACGCTTACTACGCCTATCCCGCCATCGTGGAAATGCCGGGACAGACGGAGATCGTGCGGCACGAGACCTTCGGCCCCATCCTCTATGTCCTGCGCTACAGCGACTTTGAAGAAGCGGTGGCCCTGCAGAACGGCGTGCCGCAAGGCCTGTCGTCCAGCATCATCACCCGCGACCTGCTGGAGGCCGAGCGCTTTCTGGCGCCCGACGGGTCGGATTGCGGCATCGCCAACGTGAATATGGGCCCCAGCGGCGCCGAAATCGGCGGCGCCTTCGGGGGCGAGAAGGAAACGGGCGGCGGCCGCGAAAGCGGGTCGGACAGCTGGAAGCAGTATATGCGCCGCCAGACCTCGGCCATCAATTACGGCACGTCCCTGCCGCTGGCCCAGGGGATCGAATTCCCCGAGCTGTGATAGGATGGGGAGCGGCGGTCATGGCCGCTCCCCCTTTTCGCTGACCTGCTGAAGCACCCCATGGACACGCCCGACACCCAACAGGACGCCATCGATACCGCCCTGATCGCCCTGCTGCGGGCCAATGCGCGGGAACCGGCGGCATCGTTGGCGCGCAAGCTGGGGCTGGCACGATCGTCGGTGCAGGCGCGCATCGCCCGGCTGGAACGGCTGGGCATCATCCAGGGCTATACGTTGCGGCAGGACCCAGGTAGCAGCCGGATGATCCGCGCCTATGTGCTGTTGTCCACCAATCCCAAGCTGCTGACCCGCATCGTGGGCGAAGTCAAACGCATCAATGAAGTGGAAAGCCTGTCGGCCATCAGCGGCACCTACGACATGATGGCCGTCATCGCTGCCCAGTCGGTACAGGATATCGACCGCGTGCTGGACCAGCTGGGCCAGTTGCAGGGCGTGGAGCGCACCATGTCTTCCCTGGTCTTGTCGGATAAATTCCGCAGGTGAAACGAAATAAGGGCAGGCCCCGCAGGATGCCCGCCCTTATTTGTTCCGCATTCGGAACGATTACGCGATCACAGTATCGACCGTGATATTCCCCTTGGTAGCGTGGCTATAGGGGCAGACCTTGTGGGCGCGGGTCACCAGTTCCTCCGCCGCGGCCCGATCCAGGCCCGGCAGGTTGACATTCAGCGTCACGGTCAGGCCGAAGCCCTCGCCATCGTCACGCGGGCCGATGCCGACATTGCTGGTCACCGACACAGCGGCCGGCACGGCGATCTTATCGCGGCCACCCACGAATTTCAGCGCACCGATGAAGCAGGCGGCATAGCCAGCGGCAAACAGCTGTTCCGGGTTGGTGGCGCCACCATTGCCGCCCAGTTCCTTCGGCGGGGCCAGCTTGACGTCCAGCAGGCCGTCATCGGAAACGGCGCGGCCGTCGCGACCACCGGTGGCCGTGGCATTGGCGGTATAAAGAACCTTCATGATCGTCACTCCTGCTTGGTTGCTGCGGCCCTTCCCCGGTCGGGGGATCGTCGGGACCGCCGATGTCGTGAGAGGAATATCGCGCACAAACTAATCGTACGCAAGATATTATATCGCACACGATCATATCGCTTGCTATGCGTATTTGGCATTTGACGCAGCCTTCAACCTTGACGGCTCTGGGCCTGTGGCGTTTTCAATGACCTGTTCCGTCGGAGTCCAACCTTGTCCGCAGCCCAATCCCCGCCCACCCACCCTCAGCGTTTCATCGCCGGGCTGGGTATCGCGCAGATCATTTCCTGGGGCAGCCTGATCTATGCCTTCCCGCTACTGGCCGGGCCGATGGGACAGGAACTGGGGTGGAGCAAGCCGCAAACCTACCTTCTGGCCTCGCTGGCCCTGGCCATGGCCGGCCTTGCCGCCTATCCGGTCGGCAGCGTCATCGACCGGGGCCGGGGTCGGACGGTCATGGCGGTGGGGTCGGCGCTGGCCGGTGTCAGCCTGTTACTGTGGGCGATGGCGGGATCGGCCTGGCTGCTGGTACCGGCCTTCATCGGCATCGGTGTGGCCCAAGCCATGACCCTTTACGATCCTGCCTTCGCCGTCATCGCGCGCCGGTTCGGGGACAAGGCCCGCGACGGCATCACCAGCCTGACCCTGTGGGGCGGTTTTGCCAGCACGGTGTTCCTGCCCATCGTCCAGGGGATGCTGGACCTGTTCGGCTGGCGCCCCACCCTGGTCGGGCTGGCTCTCTTCAACCTGCTGCTCAGCCTGCCCCTGCATCTCTGGCTGTTGCGCGATGACGGGGTGGGTGGCCCCGCACCGCGGCGATTGATCGCGGACGACCGGCAAACAACCGCCTGGGCCCTGCGGCAATGGGTGTTCTGGGGGCTGGCCGCGACCTTCATGCTCTATTTCGCGGCCTTCACCAGCGTCACCTTCCACCTTTACCCGCTGCTGGCGGAACGCGGCATGGATGCCGCCCACATCGTCACCATCATGGCGATCATCGGGCCAGCGCAGGTGGCGGGCCGGGTGGTGGTCATGGGCATCGCCCGCGCCCTGTCCATCCGTGTGGTCGGTCGCCTGACAACGGCGGCCCTGGCCCTCTCCCTGCTGGGGCTGGCGCTGGCGGGTGGTGATCTGTGGCTGCTGGGATTGTTCGCACTGATCTATGGCGGGGCCAACGGGGTGCTGACCATCGTGCGCGGGGCCGCGGTGCCGGAAATGCTGACGGCACGCGCCTATGGCTCCATCAACGGGGCCCTGTCTACGCCCATCAATATCGTGCGTGCGGCGGCCCCGTCGGCAACGGCGTTGCTTCACGCCGCCTTCGGTTCCTATGACGGGGTGCTGGCCGCGTGGCTGGTGATGGCCGGAATGATGATGCTGGTCTTCTGGCTGACGGCACGCCTTGCACGGCCGCCGGAACCATGAGGTCCCGACGGCCGCCAAGGGGTTGGGCGGCCACTGCAAGGGCAGGTCGTGACAGGGGGAACGACCCGCGAGACACCCCAAGCGATGGCCGCCCGGAGGGTCAAGCCGCTTGGCCCGGCAGACCCACCTGGAAGCCCGGCTGGTTCATCGGATGGTTCTTATCCAGGAACACCGACCGGTCATTCTTCATCATCAGGGCGCTGAAATAGGGGCGGAAATCCTCGTCACTGATGCCGAAGGCCTTCTGCACCTTGTCGAAGAATTCGCGTTCCTCCGCCTCTGCATCGCCATCGGACAGGGCGCTGTCCACCAGGTTCATCAGGATGCACAGGCGCTGGGCCGTGGTCAGCACAGGCGTCGCCTCGGCCAGGAACTGTTCGTGGCTGTGGGAGCGGACATATTTCATGGCCGCGTTCAGCAGGGCCTGATTGTTGGCGCCGACGCCGATGGTGCCGTTGGAGCGTTCGCCGCCGATGACGGACAGCAGATGGCCCACCTCTTCGGGGTCCATCTCCCCATCCGCACCCATGGTGTAGATCAGGGCGATGGCGAAGGCCTTGTGCGGGGTCATGGCCTCGCCCTTGTCGCTTTTGAACATGTTGAACAGGCTCATGCGGGGAATCCTTTCTGCCAGATTTTATTGATTTGGTTCTCAGGACAGGCGCCGGGCCTGTCCGTCGATGATGCCGCCGCCCCATCTGTCGTGGGGCTGACGGAACGGGTGTTGGGCGTCCAGATGCCGGCGCAGCAGCGCCACATTGCGATCATTGGCCCGGAAGAACAGGTCGCCCAGCCAGCCCAGGAACGGGATGGCGCTGATGGCGGCATCGATGGCCACATTGCCGGCCATGCGCAGGGCCAGAGGGCGCGGCGCCCCGATGCGGTGCGCCTCCCAGACCAGCCAGCCGGACACGGCCGTGCTGGTCAGCAGGCCGGCGCCGGGGATCAGGTTCAGCGGCGCGTCCAGACCGATGCGCCAGCCCAGGACCGGCACACGCACAGCGCTGTCCAGCAGGCGCGCCACCCGTTCCAGCCGCCGGCGAACGCGCCAATGACTGTCCAGATGGCTGTCGGGATGACGGAAGCCGTCGGGCGGTCGCTGATAGGGGGTCAGCATCCTGGCCTCCGCTCAGGCAGCCACGGAAAGCGGCCGCCGCCAGGACAGAAGCCAGAGCAGCAATGCCCGCTGACGACGCGGCCATTCCACGCGGAAAGCCCGCGCCGGACGCCGCCGCTGCCGTTCCTGCCGCAACCGATGCATGGCGGCAGAGACGCGGTGGAGATCAAGAATATACGGAATGCGATAGGCCATAACAGGCTCCTTCACGACCAAGCGGTTAGCTTCGCCCAAGGAGTCCGACATCGCGTGCGTCCCGAAGGACATCACGCCAGAGGGGCCCGGACCCAAGACATTGCTGATGTAAGAAGCCTCATCGTCGGTTCAAGACGGGCCCTCACAATTTCGGTGCAGAATTTTCTCTGCGACCACGAAGAAACTTCAATATGAACGGACTCTCTGGCATTCAGTCACGCATGGTTCGATCAGGAAGGCCCTTGATGTCCGGCATCACCATCTACCACAACCCCGCCTGCGGCACGTCGCGCAACACGCTGGCCATGATCCGTAACAGCGGGGTTGAGCCGACGGTCGTGGAATATCTGAAGAGCCCGCCCGATCGCGCCACCCTGGTCCGCCTGATCGCGGCCACCGGCCTGCCCGTGCGCGAGGTGATCCGCCAGAAACAGTCAATCTATGCCGAACTGGGCCTGGATGATCCGGCGCTGAGCGATGACGCCTTGATTGATGCCATGCTGGCTCATCCGATCCTGATCAACCGTCCCCTCGTGGAAACACCGCTCGGCGTGCGCCTATGCCGCCCTTCGGAATTGGTCCTGGACATTCTGCCCGATGCCCAGAGGGGCGCCTTTGCCAAGGAAGACGGGGAGAAGGTGGTGGATGGGGATGGGAATCGGGTGAAGCCCGGGCAATGACAGAGGGCTCTCCCGCCAGGGTCCTGTTCCTGGCCCTGCTGCCGCCGCCCATTCACGGAAACGCCGTCATCGGCGACCTGTTCCTGAGCGTGCTGCGCGGACAGGCGGACCGGTTCAGTGTGGATATCCGGGACGTCGGCAAGGCCAACGCACTGAGCGATCTGGGCAAGCGCCGCATCCGCAAATTGCTGACGGTCGGTCTTCTTTGCGTCGGCCTGCTTATCTCCCGCGTGACGCGGGGCCCGGCCGCCATCGCCTATGCCAGCCTGACGCCGATCGGTGTGGCACGGTTCCGCGACCTCCTGGTCATCGCCGTCGCCCGCCATGTCGCGTCGCGCTGTCTGGTGCATGTGCATAGTGACGGGCTGGCTGAGATCATGGCCGGCGCCACATTGGTCAACCGGCTGCTGCGCTGGTGCCTGCGCGACACGGAACTGATCGCCATCACCGGGGCCACAGCCGCCACGGCCCGGTCGGTCCCTAGCCATTTCAGCCGCGTCTGGCCCTTGTGGAACGCGGTTCCCAATCCGGGCGCCCCGCTCCCCGTGCGGGGTTCGGGGCCGCTGCGGATTACCATGGTCGCCAACCTGGATCCGCGCAAGGGCGTGCCGGAATTCATCAGGGCCTTGGCAACGCTGAAGGCACGGGGGCTGGCCTTTTCCGCCACCCTGGTGGGCCCGGCCACGGTGGAAATGACCCTGATGGAGGCACAGGCCCTGATCGACGCGGCCGGTCTCGAAGACTGCCTGACCTTGACCGGGGGGTTATATGGTCCTGACAAGATGTCGGTGCTGGCCCGTACCGACATCTTCGCCTATCCCAGCCGATATGATTTGGCCCCCCTGGTGCTGCTGGAGGCGATGGCCGCGGGTGCCGCCCCCGTCGCCGGGGACACAGGCGGCATTGCAGAGATCATGGGACCGGAACTGGCGGATCTGGTCATTGCCACCGATGGCGGCACGGACGCGGTCGCCGCCCGGCTGGCGGAGCGGATTCTGCACCTCGCTGCCCATCCGGACCGGTTGGCGGCGGCCCGGCGCGCCGCCCGCAGCCGGTACGAGGCGGAATATACCCCGGACCGCTTTGCCAGACGCCTGACCGAGATTCTGGAATGCGGCCGCATGAACTGAACCGTCATCGGAGCGGCCCCGACATGGGCCTGGAAAAATCCCCCGCGCAAAGGCACCCTGGCGGGCAGAGGGACAGGACTTAAGGAAAAACCATGTGGGTGCTGTTGGGTGTGGGCGTGGTCGTCCTGGGCTTCGTCGCCCGCATAAACCCCTTGGCGGTGATCGCGGCCGCGGCCTTCACCACGGGATTGGCCGCGGGCATGACCCCGGTGGCCCTGATCGCCGCGTTGGGCAAGGCCTTCAATGACAATCGCTATGTCAGCATCGTCTGGATCGTGCTGCCGGTCATCGGCCTGCTGGAACGCGAAGGGCTGCAGGAACTGGCGCGCGGCCTGATCACGCGGGTGAAGGCAGCCACACCCGGCCGGCTGCTGCTGGGCTATTTCGTGGTGCGGCAGGCGCTGGCGGCCGTTGGCCTGACCTCTGTCGGCGGTCATGCCCAGACGGTGCGCCCCCTGCTGGCGCCCATGGCGGAAGCGGCAACCGAAAGCCGCACCGGCCCCCTGGACGACGCCACCCGCCATCTGGTCCGCGCCCACAGTGCGGCGGTCGACAATATCGCCCTGTTCTTCGGGGAGGACATCTTCCTGGCCATCGCCTCCATCCTGCTGATCAAGGGTTTCCTGGAACAGAACGGCGTATCGGTGGAACCGCTGCAATTGTCGGTCTGGGCCATCCCGTCGGCCGTTGCGGCGCTGGCCATCCATGCGACGCGCCTGCGCCTGCTGGACCGCCGCCTGGGCATGAAGGGGACGGCGGCATGATCGGGCTGGGGGAAATCTATATTGTCGGCGGGCTGTTCTTCGCTGGCTGCGCCATCTTCGGCATTCTGGACCGGAGCAATCCGCGCCGCTGGCTGAACTTCCTGTTCTGGGGCGGGTTGGCCACCTCCTTCCTGGCCGGCGACCATCTGGGTGATTTTGGCAATGGTCTGCTGGTCCTGGGTCTGGTGACTGTCGGTGCCATCGGCCTGGGCAAGGGAACCGCGCGTACCACCAGCGTGGAGGAACGGCGGGCACGCGCGGCAAGGCGCGGGGCAAAGCTGCTGATCCCCGCCCTGCTGATCCCGGCCACGGTGCTGGTCGGCACGCTGCTGTTCAAGCATCTGACCATCGGCGGCGAAGCCCTGGTGGAAAGCAAGCATGCCACGCTGGTTTCCCTGACCCTGGGTGTCATCCTGGCGCTGGGCCTGTGTCTGGCCTGGCTGCGGCCGGGGGCGTCGGCCCCCATGCAGGAAGGTCGCCGCCTGCTGGACGCCGTTGGCTGGGCCGCCATCCTGCCGCAGATGCTGGCCTCTCTGGGGGCGGTGTTCGCGCTGGGCGGGGTGGGGCAGGCTGTCGGCACATTGATCGGGGAATGGCTGCCGCTGAACGGGCCGCTGTCCGCGACGCTGGCCTATTGCCTGGGCATGGCCTTGTTCACCATCATCATGGGCAATGCCTTTGCGGCCTTTCCGGTGATGACGGCGGCCGTAGGCCTGCCCCTGATCGTGGGCAAATTCGGGGGCGACCCCGCCGTCATGGGGGCCATCGGCATGCTGTCGGGTTTCTGCGGTACGTTGATGACGCCGATGGCGGCCAACTTCAACATCGTGCCGGCCGTGCTGCTGGAGCTGCCCGATCGCAATGCCGTCATCAAGGCGCAGATCCCCACCGCCCTGCCGCTGCTGCTGATCAACATGGCGTTGATGTATTTCCTGGCCTTCCGGGCGTAGGATTAAAACTATTCGTGTTCCCTTAAGCGCCGCTTGCCAACATGCGTTGGCTTGCGGCGCACGAGCGCCGGGCCGGCCATCGCCGGTCTCCATTCCGCCGAAGGGCAAGCTTTCGGCAGAATGGCATTAAACTAAAGCTGTGATGGGGACGGCATGTCGAGCTGGCCGGTTCTGGGTTTGGCGCTGGGTTACCTGGCGACATTGTTCGCCATCGCCTGGTGGGGCGACCGCTATGCCGCCCGCCAGCCGGAGGTGCAGGAACGCCGGGCCCCCCTGCTCTACGCCATGTCCCTGGCCGTCTATTGCACCTCCTGGACCTTTTACGGCGCCATCGGGCGGGCCGCGGCCAGCGGCTGGGACTTTCTGTCCATCTATGTCGGCCCCATCCTGCTGTTCGCCCTGGGCAGCCCGGTGCTGGTCAAGATGGTCCGCGTGGCCAAGGCAGAGAACACGGTCTCCATCTCCGACTTCATTTCCGCCCGTTATGGGAAAAGCCGGATGCTGGCCGCCATCATCACCGTGATGGCCGTGACCGTGGTGCTGCCCTATTTCGCCCTGCAGCTGAAGGCCATCACCATCAGCCTGGAGGCACTGGCCGGCGACCCCTTCGCCAACCAGGTGATGGACATCCCGGGCGAAACGACCTTTCTGATCACCTGCGCCATGGCCCTGTTCGCCATCCTGTTCGGCGTACGCAACATCCACGCCAATGAACATCATCGCGGACTGATGATGGCAATCTCTTCGGAAAGCATGGTGAAGCTGGCAGCGGCCCTGTTCGTGGGGGCCGGCATCACCTTTGCGGTGGCCGGCGGGCCGGCCGGCATCTTTGACCGGGCCATGGCGCTTCCCGATCTGGCGCCGCTGCTGGACCCGCATCTGGGTTTCCGCTGGTGGGCCATGGTGCTGCTGTCGGCGCTGGCCATTCTCTGCCTGCCGCGTCAGTTCCATGTAACGGTGGTGGAAAACACCCATGTCAGCGACATCCGCACGGCCAGCTGGCTGTTCCCGCTTTATCTGGTGGCCATCAATATCTTCGTGCTGCCGGTGGCGCTGGCCGGGCTGATGATGTTCCCGGACGGCAGCATCAACGCGGACACGTTCCTGGTGACCGTGCCGCTGCGCCTGGGCCATGACTGGATGGCGGTGCTGGCCTTCATCGGCGGGCTGTCGGCAGCGACCAGTATGATCATTGTCGGCGCCGTTGCCCTGTCCACCATGGTCTGCAACGACCTGATCGTGCCCGTGCTGATGACCTGGAAGCCGGCCATGCGCCGCTGGCAGAATGATCCAAAGCCGATGCTGCTGACCGTGCGGCGTCTGGCCGTCGTCGCCCTGCTGGGGCTGGCCTACCTCTATTACCTGCTGATCGGGACGACCTTTCCGCTGGCCACCATCGGCACCGTCTCCTTCGCGGGCGTGGCGCAGTTCGCACCCGCCCTGCTGATGGGCCTGTTCTTCCGGCGTATCACCAAGGCCGGCGCCATCAGCGGCCTGATCACGGGCTTCATCGCCTGGGGCTATACGGTGCTGCTGCCCTCCTTCGCCGCGGCGGGTCTGGTGCCCGGCGACATGATGGACCAGGGGTTGTTCGGCCAGAACTGGCTGGCGCCAACGGGCCTGGGCGGTATCCATGATCTGGAGACGCTGGCCCATGGCGCCCTGACCAGCCTGATCCTGAACCTGTTCATGATGGTGCTGGTGTCGGGTATCACGGGTCAGTCGGCGCTGGAGAAACAGCAGGCCCGGCGCTTCGTGTCGATGCGCCATGACGCCCACGACGGCACGGGGCCGGCACGCGGGGCCAGCTTGGCCGATCTGCATGAACTGGCCGCCCGCTATGTCGGCAAGGCCCGGGCCGACGCCATGTTCCGGGAACTGGTCGCCACCCGCGCCCCCGACGCGGAGAATTTCGAGGCCGGGCTGCAGGAACGGATCGACCAGGAGGCGGTGCAGGCCACCGAATGGCTGCTGGCGGGTGCCATCGGGTCGGCATCGGCCCGTGTGGTCGTGGCCAGTCTGCTGTCCGACCGCCGTCTGTCGCGATCCGACGCGCGGTCCATCATCGACGAGGCCTCGCGCGCCATCCTGGATCAGCATGTATTGCTGCGCTCCACCCTGGAAAATGTCGGCAAGGGCATCTGTGCCGTCGACAAGGATTTCCGCCTGCGCCTGTGGAATCGCCGCTTTCTGGAGATGCTGGATGTCACCGACGGGCTGATCAAGGTGGGCACGCCCATGGGCGATCTGGTGGCCTATCTGCAAAGCCGCGGCGAATTCGGCGAGGAGGGGGAGGTGGAAACCCTGTTCGCCCGCCGGCTGGACCCGCGCCGCCGCGATCTGCCCGACAGTTTCCACCGGGTGCGCCCCGATGGATCGGTGCTGGAGATCACCTCCAACCCCCTGCCCGATGGCGGGTTCGTGGCGGTCTATACCGACGTCACCGAGCGTCACCGCGCCGCGGAGGCCCTGCGCGCTGCCAATGAAGGGCTGGAACGCGGCATCGCGGAGCGCACGGTGGATCTGGCCGCCGCCAAGTCAGAGGCCGACCGCGCCAACCAGGCCAAGACCCGCCTGCTGGCCGCAGTCAGCCACGACCTGCTGCAGCCGCTGCACGCGGCACGGCTGTTCATCTCGGCAGCACTGGACCGCGGCCCCGACATCCTGGTCACCCAGGCCGACGCCGCCCTGCGCTCCGTGGAACAGCTGCTGGGCGACCTGCTGGATATCACCAAGCTGGATACGGGCGTGGTGAAGCCCAACCGCACGGCGGTCGCCATCGATGATGTGCTGCGCCCGCTGACCGATGAACTGGCCGTGGTGGCACAGCGTCATGGTCTGCGCCTGCGCTGGGTGCCCAGCCGGGCCACGGTCGATACCGATGCGGTCCTGCTGC
This sequence comes from Niveispirillum sp. FG148, assembly GCF_057809655.1. NCBI lineage: Bacteria > Pseudomonadati > Pseudomonadota > Alphaproteobacteria > Rhodospirillales > Azospirillaceae > Niveispirillum > Niveispirillum sp. FG148. The sequence goes on along the minus strand of NZ_JBMDKJ010000021.1, from coordinate 12,607 downwards.
GCCGCATTGTGCAGAACCTGCTGGCCAATGCCCTGCGCTATACCCCGCGCGGCCGCATCCTGGTTGGCTGCCGCCGCATGGCCGGGGCCATCCGGGTGGAGGTATGGGATACCGGCCCCGGCATTCCGGAGGAGAAGCAGCGGGAGATTTTCCAGGAATTCCGGCAATTGGGTAACGGGCCTGGCGACCGGGACAAGGGGCTGGGACTGGGACTGTCCATCGTGGAACGGTTCGCCGCCATCCTGGGCCACCGCATCAGCCTGCGGTCCGAGGTGGGCCGGGGCAGCTGCTTCGCGGTGGAGGTGCCGCTGTCCACCCGCGCCGCCGATCCGCAGCGTCCGACCGTCGGCGCCACGGTCACGGGGCTGGAAGGCACGCTGGTGCTGTGTGTGGAGAATGAGCCGGCCATCGCGGACGCCACCATCGCCCTGCTGTCGGGCTGGTCGTGCGAGGTCGTGTGGGGGCAGACCGGGGCCGCAGCACTTGCCGCCATCGGCGACCGCGTTCCCGACGTGGTGCTGACCGACTATCACCTGGATCACGGCATGCGGGGACTGGACGCACTGGCGCTGATCCGCGCCAGGTTCGGTGCCGACCTGCCCGCCGCTGTCGTCACCGCCGACCGCACGGAGGCGGTGAAGGAGGATGTGGCCGCCGCTGGCTGCCGCATCATCTACAAGCCGGTGCGCCCCGGCGCCCTGCGCGCGTTGCTGTCCCATATGCTGGCGGAGAGAAGGCGCAACCTTGTGGCCTGATACCAGGTTGCGATGGGTAGAACTTATCGCAACCTGATAAGGCGGCGACTGCCGGAGCACCGCGCGTGCGGCGTAGCCAGGCCTACGGATGCAGGCGCCGGCGATTGAGGGCATGAGGCCACGACATCAGCGGAAGCCCACCAGGACAACCAGCAAGGCCCCGACCACGGCCAGCACACTGGGTCCACCGACCAGCCAGCCCATCCGACGGCCCCCGATGCTGCCGGCCATGGCGGTCTTGGCGACCATATTGACGCCCACCGCCAGCAGAATCGCGGTCGCCGCCAGCAGCAGATTGTCAGGTTTCTCCCCCACCCGCGCCATGGCGACGGTGATGGCGTCGACATCGGCGATGCCCGCCGCCGCCGCGGCCAGCAGCAGACCGGCATTGCCGACGAAGCGCTGGATCAGTTCCGCACCCACCAGAACAACGGCAATGAAGGCAGCCAGCTTCAGCGCCATGCCCAGTTCCAGCGGGTTGCTCAATGTCAGGGCCGGGCTGGTGCCCTCGCGCTTGGCCCGCCCCTCACGGTGAAGCAGGAACAGGGAGGCGGCCCCCATGACCAGCAGCGCCACACCCGCCGCCGACGCCAGAGGCACCAGCAGGGCCCGGTTCAGGACCAGCGCGATCAGCATGACACGCGCCACGCTGACCATGCCGGCCAGCAGGATGCCTGCCGCCAGCAGCGGGGCCGCCGTCGGCTGTTCCTTGGCCACTCGCGACAGGGTCAGCGTGGTAGCCGTGGAGGAAGCCAGACCACCGGCCACGGCGGCCACGATGATGCCGCGCTTCTCCCCCAGCACCCGCACGGCCACATAACCGCCAAAGGAAATGGCGGCGATCAGGATGGCCAGCACCCAGATTTCCGCGGGGTTCAGGGTGTCCCAGGGGTCGATGGTGCGGTTGGGCAGGATGGGCAGGGCCAGGAAGCTCATGGTCGCCAGGATCAGGACGGCCCGGATCTCCACCCATTGCAGGCGCTTCAGCCAATCATGCAGGGGATCGCGCAGGGCCAACAACAGAGTGGCCGCCACGCCGGTGGCCACCGCCACCCGTTCCTCGCCAATCACGGCATAGGCGCCCAGCAGAAAGACCAGCAGGCCCGATACGACGCCGGTAACGGAATTCTTTCCCTCCTCCTTCGACTCCAGCAGATGGAAGGCGGAAAAGGTGCCGGCGAAGCCAAGAAAGGACAGGCCCAGGAACAGAAGATTGTTCAGCGATTGGGACAAGGCCCCGGCGATCCCGCCCAGCAGCCCGACCAGGGCGAAGGTGCGCAGGCCGGCGGCCCGTTGGCCATCGGCCACTTCCCGCAGGCGCCAGCCCCGTTCCAACCCCACCAGCAGGCCGATGGCCAGCGCCACGGCCAGCCGTCGCAGAATTTCCAAGTCGCTCACAATGCGCCGCTCTCTCTCACCCGGAAGCGCTCAGCATGCGCCGCCGCCGGGTTGGCGCACAAGTCCGATATGACAGAACGGTGACGGGGGCGTCTCGCCCTTCAGGCCCGTGCCAGGGAATGGTTGAACAGTTCCAGCAGAAGCGGGAAAGCCGCCAGACGGTCGGTCAGCATGACCCCCAGGGCCACGCGTGGCAACTGGTCGATATGGCGGATGATCACCGGTATCCGGGCCCATGTCCGGCCATCCGGCCGCAGGACGGTGACATCAACCCGCTGGCCGACGCTGAATCCGTCCGCACCATCTTCGGGCCCGATGCGCATGCCGCCAAAGGACCAGTCCAGAAGACGGGCCGGGCGCCCGGCTACCAGCAGATAGATCGGCTCGGTCGGGTTGCGCGGATGCACGCGGCGTTCGGCGGGGGTGTTGGACAGGGCAATCATGATTTAAATTTTATCAAAATGCTGCCCGACCCGACACTCCCCATTGGAAATAGGATGGGGCGTCGGCCTGATGCGTATTGCAACGTTGCGAAATGAAAAAGGGGCGACCGAATGGCCGCCCCTTTCTCTGTCCGCGGACTGTCCGGGATCAGAACTGGTACTTCAGACCCAGCTGGATCTTCCAGACGCTGTCGCGGGTCGCGATCGTCTGCTGCGGATCGGTCAGCGGCGCGGTGAAAACATACTTGCCATTCACGATCCGCGCCTGGACCGCGCGGTTGGCGTGGAAGAACGACACCTGCTGCTGACGGCCCCAATCCTTGTTCAGAAGGTTGGTCAGGTTCAGGATGTCCAGCGTGACGACGGCCTTGTGACCTTCGATCGGTGCCGGGATTTCCTGCGCCAGCTTGGCATCGACCTGATAGGTCCAGGAGCTGTTGGCCGAGTTGCGCGGAACAATCCCGCCCTTGTACTTGTCCAGGCCGTTGCGGGCGATGTAGTCGTCCATCTGAGCCGCCGTAACCGTCGAGCTGGCCCAATCGACCAGCGGGTCGGTGGCGCCGGTCGGCACATACATCAGCTGACGGCTGCGGTTGTTGACGCAGGCCGGATCGCCAAACGGATTGACGCTGGAGGAGCAGGTGAACACGTAGCTGTAGGGCTTACCGGAATAGGCCTGGCCGAACAGGCTGAACGAGGTCTTGAAGCCATCCATATACTCGATCGAGTAGGTGGAGTTGGCCGTGAAGCGATGCTTCGTCTCGTAGATCGAGGTCGAAGCGTCCTCATTCAGCAGGTCAGACAGCGTGTACTGCTCGTAGTTGGAGCTGGCGACCGAGCTGGTGCCCGGACCAATATCCGTCACGTCCTGATAGGCATAGCCGCCACCAAAGTCGATATCGCCGAAGTCCGTCTGGTAGGACTTGCTGACATACAAGGACATGACCCAGCTGTCGCCGGCGCCCGTGTTGGTCAGGACCAGGTCCGAACCCGTGCCGCGGCGGTCGGTCGCCGGGGTCGCCTGACCCCAGATCGGGCGGCCATCGGGAGCGGTGCCGACCTGCTTCAGACGCACGTCCTTGTAGAAGGCGGCATCCTTGACCTGGGTATAGATGGCCTCGGCGGTGAACAGCCAGTCGTCACCCAGACCCGGGATATCGACTTCCTGGTCCACCGAGATCGAGTATTTCCACGAGGACGGGATCTTGAAATTCGGATCCAGCGCGTTGACGAAACCCTCACCCACGGCCTGCAGGCGCGTGACCGCCGACGACGGCACCTGGCCGGAGACGTTGGTCAGCTCCGCACCGGAGGTGATGTTGATCGAACGCTGCGTGATGCCATCGTTGCTGTAGTTGTTCGACAGCCACACGGCGGGGCCGATGGCAGAGAACAGGCCGGCGCCGGCGCGAACCGTCGTACCGTCGAACGGCTCGTAGGTCAGACCGAAGCGCGGCAGCCACAGATCACGGCCGTCCAGCGTCTCATTGTTGTTGAAGCCGTAACGGGACACGAAATTCTGGTTCAGCAGCGGCGTGTCGTTCGTCTTGAACAGTTCATAGCGAACGCCACCCTGCAGCTGCAGTTCCGGGGTGATGTCCCAGGTGTCCTGCAGATAGAAGGAGTGCTGCGTGTACGCCCAATCGGCGGCCGCATCATCCGCAGAGCCCGACGGGGCGTTGGCATAGCGGAAGCGCGAGGCAACGCGGTTCTGGAAATTCTGGATCGAGGTGAATTCCCAGTAACCCAGGCTGCGCTGCAGGAACAGATTGTAATAGTCGTACTTGTCGTACTCGTAACCGCCCACGATCTTGTGATCGCCCAGCAGATACGTGCCCTTGACCTTGGCGCTGTCGGTGGTCGTGGTCAGGTAGTTGGAATGCGAGGAGATATCCGGGCCGATGACAACGGTACCGCCGCCGCCGGTGGCAATGCGCATTTCACCGAAACCAAGGCCGTTCAGCGGATCGCGCAGCGATTCCACGTCCTTGCGGGCCAGCTTCACTTCGGTGGAGAAGTCCGAGGTCCAGTCGGAGAACAGCTGGAACGAGTAGCTGTTCATGATCTGGGTGCGGTCATAGAAGTTCGACATCAGCGAGAGCGTGCGATTGCTCTGGCTCGACGACGCGTCGACGACGTTGTTGCCCTCGTTGCGCTGATAGGCGAACGACGCGCGGTGGCTGTCGTTGATGTTCCAGTCCAGCTTGGTCAGGATCTTCTCGTCGGCTTCCGGCAGGTTGCCCGAAGCCAGACCCAGCGTATCGTAACCATAGACGGTCTTGGCGATGTTGCGGATCTGCTCGACCTGGGCCGAGGTGACGCCCGTGATCGGATTGCCCAGACCGCTGTCGGAGGTGCCGAAAATCACCGGCGCCTTGTTGGTGTACTTCTCATAGTTCACATAGAAGAACAGCTTGTCCTGGATCAGGGCGCCGCCCAGCGAGCCACCCCAGGTGGTCTCCTTGTACGGGCTGATCAGACCGCTGCGGTCCTTGCTCTTGTCGCCCGACAGGCTCTCGTCGCCATAGAAATAGTAGAAGGAGCCGTGCGGATCGTTGGAACCGGACTTGGTCACAACGTTGATCGTGCCGCCCTGGAAGCCGGAATATTCGACATCATAAGGCGCGGTCAGCACGGACAGGCCGTCAACGGCTTCGATCGACAGCGGCGAGCGCTGGGTCGGATAGCCACCATTGTTCAGGCCGAAATCGTCGTTCTGCTTCACGCCATCGATGGTCAGGCTGTTAAACCGCCCGTTGGTACCAGCGATCTGGATGGCGTTGGAATTGGTGACGTCGATGAAGACCTTCGGGTCGTTGCGGACGATGTCCTTCAGGTCGCGGCTGATCGACGGCGCATTGGCGATCTGCTTCTCGCCGTAATTGGTGCCGACGCCGACGGTCTTGGCGGCGATACGCTCACCGGAGACGACGATCTCTTCGATCTTTTCGCCCAGCATCAGGTCGAGGCTGTACGGCTCGCCCAGAGCGACGAAGATGCCTTCCAGGATCTGCGGCTGCGCGCCCGGTGCCGTGATGGTAACGGTATAGGGGCCGCCGACGCGCAGGCCACCGGCCTGGAAGCGCCCCTGGTCGTTCACCGTCGTGACCGAACGGGTGCCGGACGGGGCATGAACGATCACCACCTGCGCACCGGCAGCCGGCGTGCCGGCAGCGGTCAGGATTTCACCGGTCATGGACGAGGTGGTCTGCTGCGCAATGGCCGGCACCGTCCAGGCGGATGCAACAGCCAGAGCGGCGACACCAGCGCCGAATTTCAAAACAGACAGGTGACGGCGCAGCACGGCCGCCGCCTTCTTATTCTCGATGGTCATTAAGAGCCCCCAATAAGCCGGACCGGATTGCGCGGACAACAACAGATGCCCGTGACGCTTCTGCAACGAATAAATTACAGTTATGTGACAGGCACCTGTCGAGCTATGACTGGAACGCTCCGAACGGCTATATCTTGATCAGCGTATCATTACCGCCACAGTTTTGCGATGCAGCGCGCCGGTCGGGGAATGATGGGCTACCGTTCCCATTCGCAAATGACATTCATTGCTGCGTCGCACTGTGGCCTGGGTTCCTGTTCGCATGGAGTGTGCACCGTGATTCGTCAAATCCGCATCGGTCTGATTCTGGCCGGGGCCCTTTTCCTGGGCACGGCCGGGCTGTCCGCCGCCCAGGAAAAGGTCGAACTGCAGGTCCTGTCGACCACCGACCTGCATATGTATTTGGAAGACTATGATTATTACGCGGACAAGACGGATGCGGGTGTCGGCCTGGTCCGGGTGGCGCCGCTGATCCGGGCGGCGCGGCAGGCCAATCCCAACACGATCCTGGTGGACAATGGCGACCTGATCCAGGGCACGCCGATGGGCGAGTGGGTGGTGCGTGAACGTGGCGTGAAGCCGGACCAGGCCGCCCACCCGGCCATCGCCGTGATGAACCTGCTGGGCTATGACGCGGCGGCCCTTGGCAACCACGAATTCAATTACGGCCTGGAGACCCTGCAAAGTGTCTATTCCACGGCCAAGTTCCCCGTCCTGTCGGGCAATGTGTTCAAGGCCGGCAGCGAGCAGATGATGTTCCAGCCCTATGCCATCCTGGACCGGCAGGTCGTGGATGCGCAGGGCAAGAAGCACCCGATCAAGATCGGCCTGCTGGGTCTGCTGCCGCCCCAAATCATGATCTGGGACAAGGACAAGCTGGAAGGCCGCGTCACCACGCGCGACATGGTCGACATGGCGAAGATCCATGTGCCGGAAATGAAGAAGAAGGGCGCCGACATCATCATCATCGTCGCCCATACCGGTCTGACCTTCCTGAACCGGGAGGGCGGGGAGGAGAACGCCGCCAACTATCTGACGGAAATCCCCGGTGTCGATGCCGTGGTGACCGGCCACAGCCACCGCCTGTTCCCCAGCAAGGACTATGACGGTCTGCCCAAGGCCGACCTGAAGCAGGGCACCGTGAATGGCAAGCCCGTGGTGATGGCCGGATATTACGGCAGTCATCTGGGCGTCATCACCCTGTCGCTGGAAAGCAAGGGCAAGGGCTGGACTGTGCTGGGCGGCACGGGCGCCCTGAAGCCGATCCAGGACAGGCAGGACGGCCGCACCGTCGCAACCGAGCCCGACCCGGAGATCAAGGCGCTGCTGAGCCCCTCGCACGAGGGGACGCTAGCCTATGTCCGGCGCGCCGTCGGCCGCACCACGGGTCGCATCCACACTTACTTCTCCTTCCTGGGCGACAGCGCCGGCGTGGAACTGGTGGCCAAGGCCCAGCGCGATTATGTGGCCAAGGCCCTGGCCGGGACTGAACATGCCAGTCTGCCGATCCTGTCGGCCGCCGCACCGTTCAAGTCGGGCGGGCGTCCCGGCGTCGGCTTCTACACCGACATCCCGGCGGGCGAGATGTCGATCCGCAATGTCGCTGACCTCTATCTCTATCCCAACCAGATCGCGGCCGTGAAACTGACCGGCGCGCAGGTGCGCGACTGGCTGGAAATGGCCTCCCGCGCGCTGGCTGTCATCAATCCGAAAAGCACGGAGCCGCAGGCGCTGGTGAACCAGAAGGTGCCGTCTTACGTGTTCGACATCATCGACGGAGTCAATTACACGATCGACGTCACCCAGCCAGAGCGGTTCGGCCGCGACGGCAAGCTGGTGAACGAGAATGCCCACCGCATCAAGGACCTGACCTTCCAGGGCAAGCCGATTGATGACAAGCAGATGTTCGTCGTCGTCACCAATAATTACCGCGCCAATGGCGGTGGCGAATTCCCGGGGCTGGACGGCAAGTCCGTCATCTACCAGTCGCCCGACACCGTGCAGTCGGCCATCATTGATTATGTGCGGTCCAAGGGTGTGATCGAACCGTCCACCGATGGCAGCTTCCGTCTGGCCCCCATGCCGGCCAGCGTCAATCTGATCTATGAAAGCTCGCCCATCGCCCAGGAACTGCTGGCCGAACAGCCGGCCCTGTCCTACCAGGGTCCGGGCAAGGACGGCTTTGCCATCTTCAAGATCGACCCGACCAGGCTGGGGGCGGTGAAGTGAGCGCGGGCGGCACCCCCCGCCTTTATCTGGCCGGGCCGGACGTGTTCCTGCCCGACCCGATGGCCGCCGCCGCGTCGATGAAGTCCATCTGCGAGGAACTGGGCCTGGAAGGCGTGTTTCCAACCGACAACGCGCTGGTCCCGGCCGACAGCGAAAGCGGCACCGCCTTTGCCGCCCGCATCCGCGCGGCGAACCTGGATCTGATCCGCGCGGCCGATGGTGTCATCGCCAACTGCATGCCGTTCCGGGGACCGTCCGTCGATGACGGCACGGCCTATGAGATGGGTTTCGCCACGGCGCTGGGAAAGCCGGTCTTCCCCTGGTCGGGTGATATCAGGCCGCTGTTGCAGCGGACCCAGGCCCGGCAATATCTGGCGCATGACGGGCGCGTCTGGCGCGATGCCGACCAGATGGAGGTCGAAGAGTTCGGCCTGCCGGTGAACCTGATGCTGGTCGACCCGGCCACCGGCCCTGTCAGCCCCAGCTTCACGGAGGCGGCGCGGGCCGCCGCCCGCTGGTTCGGCCTGCCTGATGACGGGGCGGATGTGAAGCGGCCCTGAACGGGCCATGGACAGATGCCAGCCTGCAAGACGGAGTCAAAACGCCGCCACCGGCCTGAAAGGCCGGTGGCGGCGCCTGATATCCTGATCCGATGGTCAGGCCGCGTGCTGGCTGACGCCAAGGCGGCGGAAGCGCGTGGCGTCCAGCACAACCTCCAGCGCCAACGACAGACGGTCGCTGCTGCGCCCATCCACCAGAAATTCGACATGGACCGGACGCGCCGCATGCTGATGCACAGCATGCACCAGCAGACGCCGCCGCGGCAGCTTCAGCTCTTCCAGCCATTCACCCGGCCGGGGGGGCTCCGCCGTACGCCTGGACAATACCATCGCCACTCTCCTGTCTGGTCCGTTTCCAAACGAAACCGGACCAACGAAGGTTTCCTACCCGAACCGACGGCATCCATGCCAGTTCCTTCTTGGGCTGGCGGGCCTTTTCGGTCGTTGAACCTCAATATGCACATGATAACTGAAATTTGCCCCTAAGGAATAGACCATCTGGATTAGGCCGACTTGGAATGCATGCGTCGACATTAACCTATCGGACAGAAACAGAGCCCGGCTTTGTCATGGCGCGTTGGGGGCTGATGCGCTACAGGTCGGCACAAACGCGCAGGCAGGCGCAGTCAAAAAACGGAAATCCACAGATGTTCGACAGCCTTTTGGGGATCGTGGAGCAGATGGGCTATGCTGGCCTTCTGCTGCTGATGTTCCTGGAAAACGTCTTTCCACCCATTCCTTCGGAATTGATCATGCCGCTGGGCGGTTTCCTGGCCGCACAGGGCAAGATGAATCCCGTCATCGTCGTGCTGGTCGGAACGGCGGGATCGGTGCTGGGGGGGCTGCCCTGGTATTATATCGGCCGGATATTCGGGCATGACCGTCTGGTCGCCCTGTCGGCACGATTCGGCTTCATCATGACCATGGACCCGCCCGATGTCGAAAAAGCCTTTGGTTGGTTCGCCCATCACGGGCCGAAGGCCGTGCTGATCGGCCGCCTGATCCCGGCCATCCGCACCCTGATCTCGGTCCCCGCGGGCATGGCCGCCATGCCCATGCCCACCTTCCTGCTGCTGACGACGATCGGATCGCTGATCTGGACCAGTGTGCTGACCGCCGCGGGGTATGGCCTGGAAAGCCAGTATGCGCGGGTCGAGATCTATGTGGAGCCCCTGTCCAAGATCGTCGTGTTCGGGGCCGTGGGTATCTATCTGACCCGCATGATTTGGCGTCTGGTGAAGGGCCGGCCGGACCGCTGAGGTCCGGAACGACCGTCAGCGGACCCGGCGGAAACGATGAATATCGGCCAGGGCGAAAATTGACAGGCTGATACGGTGTACGGGATTGCCATCAATGGCCAATTCCACGTTCGGTGCCTTGATCCCCGGCTTGGCATGGATCGCCATAATCTGGAATCGCCTTTTCGGCGGCTGCAGCTCCTCGACCCATTCACCCGGTGAAAAATCAATCACGTCGCGCGCCATGATGGCTCCCATTACACCGAAACCGGGACAGGATAAGACAAATCCCAACCGATTGGAACCGTAGAACGCGGTTCACCTTCCCTGGCAGAGTATTGCGGCGCACAAGGATAGTGTTTCACGAAACAGGGATAGCGGGTTAACGAGTTAACCCGTCTGCTCGCCTGCCTTATCACGCGCCCGAACCATGCCGATGGAAATCATCGACATCACGACTTCACCATTCTGATTGATAACTTCGGTCAGTTGCTTAACCGTTCCCATTTCAGGTCGAGAGCGCGAACGCTTCACCTCTTCGATCGTGGCCCGCACCCGCAGGCGATCACCGGGTCGCACGGGCTTCAGCCAGCGCAGACCGTCCAGGCCGGGCGATCCCAGCGAGGTTTCCGGCGACAGCATATTGTCGACCATCATCCGCATCATGAAACCCGCCGTCTGCCAGCCGCTGGCGACCAGCCCGCCGAAATGGGTCTTGCGCCCCTCCCCCTCATCCAGATGGAAGGGCTGCGGGTCATATTCCCGGGCGAAGGCCACGATTTCCTCCGCCGTGACCAGACGGTCGCCAAATTCCAGCACCAGGCCGGGGGCGTAATCTTCAAGATAGCGCGCGATACGGGTCATGGATCCAAACAGCTCCCGAGAGGTGGGAAACGCGACTGGCTATCAATCACATTTCCCTTCAATTGCAAGACGTTATCACAAGACATCGGCGGATGGTCGTGGCACTATCGACAATCAGAAGGCGGCTCCCGCCCCCCCCTGCCCCAAGCGTTCGAAGGTCTCCATGCAAGGCGACGTCACCGTCATCCGTCATCTGAACACCATACTGGTCAACGAGTTGACGGCCATCAACCAGTATTTCCTGCATGCGCGCATGCTGAAGAACTGGGGCTTTCTGCGTCTGGGCAAGAAGGTCTATGACGAATCCATCGGCGAGATGAAGCATGCCGACCTGCTGATCGAGCGGGTGCTGTTTCTGGAAGGGCTGCCGAACCTGCAGGATCTGCACAAGCTGCGGATCGGGGAGGATGTGCCCGAATGTTTCCAGGGCGACCTGGCCATCGAGACCCGCAATCGCAATGAACTGCTGGATGCCATGCAGTATTGCGAGACGGTGCGCGACTATCAGTCCAAGGAGATTTTCCGCCGCATCCTGGAGGATACGGAAGAACATATCGACTGGCTGGAAACGCAGCTGGGTCTGATCGATAAGGTCGGCCTGCAGAATTACCTGCAGGAGCAGATGGGACCGGAATAACCCTTCCGGCACCGCCAAAATTCCCCTGGCCCCTGCCGGGGGGAAAGTTGCTATGGTCGCGGCGCCGGCTCATCCCCGGCGCCGTTCCCATTTCCGCACGGCCATCATGACCACCTGCGCCTCCGCCTCGTCTCCCCTCACCTGGATCGTCATCCTGAACTGGCGCGGGGCGTCCGACACGATCGACTGCATCGACAGTGTGCGAACGCTGACGGGGACGCCCTGGCGGTTGGCCGTCTGCGACAACGCGTCTGGTGACGACTCGCTGGACCGGCTGCAGGCGGCTTTGCGCGACCGGTTCGGCGACCGGGTGCGGGTGATTGACGAAGCGGACGTAGCCGCCACCAGCCCCGACAGCGACATCTATCTGATCCGCAATGCCGGCAATCATGGCTTTGCCGGCGGCAACAATGTCGGCACGGCGCTGGCCCTGCGGGACCCGGCCATGGACAGCGTCTGGGTCCTGAATAATGACACAATGGTCGACCCAGGTTCGCTGGCGGCGTTGCGGGCCCATGCCGACGCCCATCCGAACCAGGGCATCATCGGCTCGACCCTGCTTTATGCGGACCGGCCCGATGTGATCCAGGCGGCGGGGGGCGCGCGCTACAGCCGCTGGACCGGCCTCAGCCATCATCTGGGCTGGAACCGACCGCGGGCGGAGGCGGCGGATTTCGCCGGGCAGCCCATGGATTACATCGTGGGGGCCGCCATGTTCATCCGCCGCGCCTGGCTGGAACAGGTCGGGCTGATGGATCCGGGCTTCTTCCTTTATTTCGAGGAGCTGGATTATTGCCGGCGCGGTCGCGGCCGCTTCGACCTGGGCTACGCCCCCGGCAGCATCGTGCTGCACAAGGAAGGCGGCACCACGGGCGGGCATCGCCATGAAATCAGTCTGCTGGCGGATTTCTACAATCTACGCAACCGCTTGCGCATCACCTGGCGGCATTTCCCCTATGCCATGCCCACCATCCTGGCCGGGCTGGCTGTGACGGCGCTGAACCGGCTGCGGCGCGGTCAGGCCGACCGCCTGCCCATGCTTTGGCGGATTCTGTGGAATTTTCAGCACATCCGGTACGAAGATGTGCAACGGTCCTGAGCGGTGTCGCGGCATTGCCTGTCGGGATTGAAACGTGCATAAGGTCGTGG
>NZ_JBMDKJ010000020.1:0-111426 GCF_057809655.1 Niveispirillum sp. FG148 | reverse complement strand
CAAATTTGTGAGCGCCGCCAGGGCACTGACGTCGCTGACCGCCGTGTTGTCGAGGTAGAGGGAGGCCAAGTTTGTGAGCGCCGCCAGGGCGCTGATGTCGCTGACCGCCGTGGGGATGTAGAGGACGGTCAAGTTTGTGAGCGCCGCCAGGGCGCTGACGTCGCTGACCGCCGTGTTAGTGAGGTGGAGGGTGGTCAGGTTTTTGAGCGCCGCCAGAGCGCTGACGTCGGTGACCGCCGTGTTTTCGAGGGCGAGGAAGGTCAAATTTGTGAGCGCCGCCAGGGCACTGACGTCACTGACCGCCGTGTTGTTGAGGGTGAGGGTGGTCAAGTTTGCGAGCGCCGCCAGGGCACTGACGTCGCTGACTGCCGTGTTGTTGAGGTGGAGGGTGGTCAAGTTTGTGAGCGCCGCCAGGGCGCTGACGTCGCTGACCCCCGTGCCTGCTAAACTCAAATACGACAGGCTCGTTAATTCACCAAGGGCGCCAATGTCTGACAGGTGAGAAAGCCCGTTGAGAGCCAAGTGAGTGACGCTGTTGAATTGGGCACCGCGCGGCAGCGCGGAAATTCTGCATGCCACAGGTGGGGGAACCTTATCGACGTCGAATTCATGTTCTGGAAAACGGCGGCTCGCCAACCATCGCCAGAAGCCATGGCATTGCATCGGGTCCAGGCATTGCACCAGTTCAAAGGCCACGTCCCGGTTTGGATTGTCGGCATAATGAAGGGCCAATTGCTGTTTTGCCGCTGGAGTGCCGATCAGACGCAGGCACAAGGCGGCAGCCGCTGCGGTCTCCACCGGCCAATCGGCCCGATATCGCAAGGCCTCAACATCCACCCCTTCCATGGAGGCGAGCTTTTCTGCCTCCCACCGGTTGGTCGGGGGGAGGAGGTCGTGTTTCAATGCGTCAATCTGCATACGCAATTCCGGCGCCAGTTGCGTTGCGCCTGACGCGCAGGCCAGGGCCAGATAGCCCAGGGATCGTTTGAGCAGGTCCGGTCGTTCCCGACGGTCATCGCGCCGGTTGAATGCAACCAGAGCTTTGACTCGCGTCAGCAGGCCGTTCCGCCTAGCCAACAGGGCGGCGATCAGACGATCCGCCGTCTTGGGCTTGGTGGGCAGGGCTGTCATGAATTGCACCACCTCGTCCCAGGTGGCGTCGGGCAGACGGCGGACGGCGTCCTTTTCCTGTTGATCCTCCGCCGCGGCAACAGCAGCCAGATACTCCTTCAGTTTGTTATGGGCGAAATCCACCTTGTCATTCTGCGGACGGCGGATGACGCCGCTTCGTTCGCAAAGCGCGATCAGGACGCGCTGCGGATCCGCCGCCAGCGCCGGGTCCAGGTTGAACCGGGGCAGCTTGTCCGCCAGCAATTGACAGGCATCGGTGAAATCCATCTCGGAATCACCATTACGGACCATGCTGTCGGCGATGTCGGTAACCAATTGCCGACGGACTGATGGTTTCAGGCTGTCATAATCTGGTGATCCTTTCACCGACTGTTCGGCATCCCGCTGGTGCAGCAGCATTTCCACCATATCCTCGCACAGGCCGGCGGCCGTGGAGGGCAGGGCAGGGCCGCGCGCCTGATGCAGGGCGCAGACCATGGCGCACAGCAGCGGATTGCTGGTCAACTGCCGCAATACGGGCTTGCGCTCGATCTCCTGTTTCAAGGCCTGCGCCTTCTCCGCCGGTGCCGGCAGACGCTTGGCCCCGACGGCGCGGGACGCCGCTTCATACCAAAGATCGATCAACCGCACCCTGTCCTCTGCGGACAGCGGGTCCAGTTCGATCATGCGGAAGTCGGTCAGCCGCGATTCCAGGCCGGACAGGGCCGCCAGCCGGCTGGTGATGATGCAGGCATTCTGGCTGTCCTTCAGATAGGCATCCCATACAGCCTTCAGCAATTTCGGCCGCCGCGCGGCATCCACCTCGTCCAACCCGTCCAGGATGATCAGCGCCCGACCGGATTGCGTGATGCTGTATACCCAGTTGGCGGGTGGGTCGGGCATGCCGTCGGCATCGGGCAGACCCCAGTCGCGCTGCGGGGGCAAGTGGTCCCCTTGCAGTTTTCGCAGCCGGATCATGAAGGGGATGCGCAGGCCCCAATCGACAGGGGACGGACCGGCTTCGTCCGTCTTTTCCCTGGTGTTGGAGCGGTCGGTCACCCGCCCGGCCGCCGCCGCCATTGCAATCCAGCGCACCAGCGTCGTTTTGCCGGAACCCGCATCGCCAGCGATGACGATACGCAATGGCGCCCGCCGATCCAGCCGGTCCAGCATGTCGGGTGCGGCGATGCCGGCGGCGGCACCATTTTCCCGCATGGACAGGGTGACGAAGGTCTGTGTCAGGGGCAGTTGCTTGACATCCTCCTCCACCTTGCCGGGCGGCATGCCGAACAGGGCCGTTTCGTCACAGGTCCGGGCCAGAGCCCGGCGATAGGCCCTTTCATAATCGTCCCACGCCTCCTGCCGCGCGGCGCGTTCGGTGACCAGCAGTTCCAGAATATGCTGGAGCTGTCGAAGCTGCTCCAGTTCCACCGCCGGCTGCCAGTTCGGCAACTTGTCGAGATAGCCCAGCAATGCCTCGGCAATAATCAGCAGGGCGGCCTCATAAGCCTTCTGTGCGGCGGTATCGAACAGCGATTGTCCCCGCAACACTTGCCAGCGCGCATCCTTTTCCTGGAATCGCCGCGCGATGTCGGCCGGGCAGATGCTGCCCCGGATCAGGGTCTTCACATCGTCGATCTGCTCCCGGATTAGCAGCGACAGATGATCCGCCAGATGTTCAATGGCGCCGCCGGACAACCCGGTCAGACAGGGATCAATCCGCCGGGCGATGTCGCCGCCAATCTTCTGGAACTGGCTTTCCAGCCGCTGCCTGCCGACGCGGTCCGCCCATTGCCCGCCCAGGATGTCGATCACCCCGCCGGTCAGGGCCACACCCACCTTGTTCTCGATCCACAAACCCGCCAGCGCCTTGGCGACGGGGATGCCCAGCTTGTTGATCAACAGCGTGACGGTGGCAGACATTTGTATGCAACTCTCCCGGCTATAACCGGATCAGGATACAGGCAATATCGCCAACCACGCCACACTGTCCCGCGCCCTGTCACAGCCCCCCTGCAAAACTTTCCCCCCTGTCTGCCTCACAAATCGGCTATTGAACCCGCTTGGTCCGCGTCCAGCCGTCAGAAGTGCCCCATGCCCGACAATATCCTTGAAGCCGAAGTCGCCAAGCGCCGTACCTTCGCCATCATCGCGCACCCCGATGCGGGTAAGACGACGCTGACGGAAAAGCTGCTGCTGTTCGGCGGGGCCATTCAGATGGCGGGGGCGGTGAAGGCGCGCGGCGAGCAGCGGCGTGCCCGGTCGGACTGGATGAAGGTGGAGCGGGAGCGCGGCATCTCCGTCACGGCGTCGGTGATGAATTTCGATTATGCCGGCCGCACCTTCAATCTGGTCGACACGCCGGGCCACGAGGACTTTTCCGAGGACACCTATCGCACGCTGACCGCCGTGGACAGCGCCGTCATGGTCATCGACGCCGCCAAGGGCATCGAAAGCCAGACGCGCAAGCTGTTCGAGGTCTGTCGCATGCGCGATGTGCCCATCGTCACCTTCGTCAACAAGATGGACCGCGAGGCGCGCGATCCGTTCGAGCTGATGGACGAGGTGGAACGCGATCTGCAGCTGGAAGTGACGCCCGCCTCTTGGCCCATCGGTTCGGGGTCGGATTTCCGGGGCTGTTATGACCTGATCCGCGACCGCTTGATCCTGATGGATCGCCGTTCGGGCGACGTGATGACGGATGGGATCGAATGCCACGGCATCGACGATCCCAAGATCGACGAACTGATCCCCGCCGACCAGGCCGCCAAGCTGCGCGAGGACGTGGCGATGGTGCGGGAACTGTGCCCGCCCTTCAACCTGGAAACCTATCGCGAAGGCCACCAGACGCCGGTCTTCTTCGGCTCCGCCATCAATAATTTCGGCGTGCGCGAGCTGCTGCTGGGTCTGGCCGAATATGCCCCGCCACCGCGTCACCAGAAGGCCGATGGCCGCATGGTGGAACCGGACGAGGGCAAGGTCACCGGCTTCGTCTTCAAGGTCCAGGCCAATATGGACCCCAACCACCGCGACCGCATCGCCTTCTTCCGCCTCTGCTCCGGCCATTTCAAGCGCGGGACCAAGCTGAAGCATATGCGCAGCGGCAAGATCCTGGCCGTCAACAATGCCGTGCTGTTCCTGGCCCGCGACCGTGAACTGGCCGAGGATGCGTTCCCCGGCGACATTATCGGCATCCCCAACCATGGCACCCTGCGCATCGGCGACACACTGACCGAGGGCGAGGAACTGCGCTATACGGGCGTGCCCAGCTTCGCCCCGGAACTGCTGCAGCGCGTGCGCCTGGACGACCCGATGAAGGTGAAGCACCTGCGCAAGGCGCTGGAGCATTTCGCCGAGGAGGGGGCGAGCCAGGTGTTCAAGCCTGTCGTCGGTGCCGACTGGGTCGTCGGCGTCGTCGGGCAGTTGCAGTTCGAGGTGCTGGCCGCGCGCATCGAGGCCGAATATGGCATGAAGGCCCGGTTCGAAACGGCGGGTTACGACGCCGCCCGCTGGGTGGAAAGCGATGATCCGATTGCGCTGAAGAACTTCATCGACAGCCGTCGGGCCGACATCGCCGAAGACCATGACGGCGCCCTGGTCTATCTGGCCCGCAATGGCTGGCAGTTGAACCGCGCGCAGGAGGATTTCCCCGAACTGCGCTTCCTGAAGACGCGCGAGCAGAACAAGAGCGTGACGACGGTGGCGGCCTGATCGGGCCGCCATGATGCATCCTGTCAAAGCACGTTCAGCAGATACAGAATGATAATGATAGAGATGGGAATCCCCAGGGCCCAAAGCAGGATGCCGCGCATATCGTTTCTCCATTGACCAGGGTTGGTCACCTGAAGAGAACGGCGCCAAGGGCAAATGGTTCACTTGCCCGATGATGAAAGCTTTAACAATCCCGGTCCGGGCCTGAAGGAACGGGTGGACACCGGACCGGCGACCACCCGCAATTCCTATCGGGCAGCGATGCTGACCGTGATCGTGTCGCCATAGCTGCCGGCCAGCGCCTGGGCCTTGGCCGGCAGGCTGACCTTGAAGGATTTGGTCGAGACGGTCTTCTTGGCGCTTTTCCGGGTCAGGACGACTGGCGTGGCGAGCGACCGCGTGCCCGAATTGTCGTACTGCACCGTATAGGGTGCCCGTGCGCCGCCTTCATTCACCAGGGCACCGGCATTGGCCGATGACAGGGTGATGGTGAAGCCGTTGCCGCGGTTGCACTTTTCCCCGACCGATCCGATGGTCAGACCGGAATTGCCCTTCACGATGTCGACATTGGTGACGGTCTGCGTCACCACGACGTAACAGATGCTTTCCATGCTGCCCCTAAGGGCAACGCCGCCACTGGCCGCCGACTGCGCTGGCAATGTCGCGGCCAAGGGCAGCAGGGCGCAGACAAGCGCTCGCCCCACGCCGCATGTCCATTGTCTCATTGTCTTTACTTTCGGTTCTTGGGGCCATTCTGGCCGCTTTTTCATGCCGGCTCTTACCGGTCGAAGCCTGACTAAGCAACGTTGATGCCGACGCCAATTCCGACCTGATCCTTGCAATATGCAAAGTTCCCTGACTTTCGAAATGGATTGCAGTTGCATGGTGCAATGAATGCCGTTTGCATAGTGCAATCACGCCACTGCTCCTTCCCCTCTTCCATCATTTCGGTTATGACAAGGTTGTCAGTAAGCATTGCGCAGACGAATGACGGGTGCGGCTGATGATCCATCGGGAGGAAGCGACGAATGGTGCAGTCCTTCTCACGCCGACAGGCGTTTTGGCTGGCCGCGGGTCTGACGGGTACCGGCCGGATGGCTCTGGCCGCCATGCCGCGACCGTGGCGGTCCCTTATTCCGGCGACTGCGGCGCCGGACGGCACCATCCCCGGCTGGCGCCCGCTGGGCGGGCGGGCGACGTTCAGCCTGGAGGGTGGGCAGATCGTTGGGCGATCCGTCGAAAAATCGCGGAACAGTTTTCTGACGACGCTGGAGACGTTCGACGATTTCATCCTGGAATTCCAGGTGAAGACCGATCCGCGCCTGAATACCGGGATGATGATCCGGTCGGAAAGCCGCGCCGATTACCGCGACGGTGTCGTTCACGGCTATCAGGTGGAAATTGATCCGTCGGACCGGCGCTGGACAGGCGGGATTTATGATGAGGAGCGGCGGCTGTGGCTGAACAGCCCGGCACATCGGCCCGACACCTTGGCCGCCTTCCGCTCCGGTGACTGGAACCATCTGCGGGTGGAAGCCATCGGCCCCCGCATCCGCACCTGGCTGAACGGAAATCCTGCAGCCAACCTGCTGGACGATCTGACCCCGCGCGGCTTCTTCGGCCTGCAGGTCCATGATATCGGCGCCGATCCGGCCAATGCCGGGATGGAGGTGCGGCTGCGTGAGATGCGCATCATCACCGATCGCCCGGCACGTTTCGCCACGCCCATCGATGCCAGCAACGAACAGGATTTCATTGCCAATCATCTGAGTGCCGAACGCCGCGCCCTGGGCTGGCGCCTGCTCTGGGATGGGCGGACGGCAGCCGGCTGGGCGGGATTGTCGGCGGCGGGGTGGGGCATCGGCGATGGGGTCTTGCGGGTGCAGGGGCCGGCGACGCCCGCGCTGACGGCCGACCCGTTCACGGCGTTCGAGCTGGAACTGGATGTGCTACTGTCCGAGGGGGCGGAGGGAAGCATCGATTATGCCCATGGCGCCTGCTACCGGCTGGCCCAGGGGCCGAAAGGGCAGGGAATGATGGCGACGGGTTCTCTCTTGGATCAGGTGCCAGCCCGCAACCTCACCGACCCTAACCCGGAAAAGCCGTCTGTGAAGCCGCCGGATCTGTGGAACCGGGTGCGTATCCGCGCGACGGGGGAACGGGTGGAACATTGGCTGAACGGATCAAAGCTCGTCGATGCCTCCCTTGCGGGAACGGGCATGGCGGGGCCCGGCCCCATCGTGCTGCGCGGTGACCGGGGCCCGATGGCCTTCCGATCCCTGCGCATCCGGCCGCTGACGGGGGCCGGAGGATGAACCGGCGGGAAGCCTTGCTGGGCGCCATCGCCCTTGTCGGGGGATCGGTCGCCTCCTCCGCCCTGCCGGCCGGAGCCTATATCGGTACCATCGTGCCGGCGGGCGGCGCCGGCCGCCTTTTCACAGCCACCGAGATGGCGACGCTGGCGGCGGTGGCGGAGACCATGATCCCGGCCACCACGGCGCCGGGAGCGATGGCGGCCAATGTCCATGGCGTCATTGATGGACTGATGCTGGACTGGGCCTTGCCGGCCACGCAGGCCCAGTTCCGGGCAGCCTTGGCCACGATCGACAGGCTGGCAGGGGAAACAGGGTTCTGCGGATTGGCGGTGGCGGAACGGCTGACCGTGCTGACCCGCCACGACACCGATGCCTTCAAGGGGCAGGGGCCCGCACATCTCGCCTATCGCCGGCTGAAGCAATTGATCTACCTCGCCTATTTTACCTCGCAAGGGGCAGACCCGGACTATGTCCTGGTGCCCGGCGCCTATCATGGCGACCTGTCACAAGCACAGTTGCGCGATCTGGTGCGGGAGCATGGCTGATGGATTGGGATGCGATCGTCATCGGTTCCGGCATCACCGGCGGCTGGGCTGCCAAGGAACTGTGTGAGGCCGGGCTGAAGACCCTGGTCATCGAACGGGGCCGCCATATCGACCATGCCGGCCCCGACTACACCGATTTCCAGGCCCCATGGGAGGTGGAGTTCCGCAACCTGGTGCCGGAGAGCTATCCTGACCATGGCTGGCGGCAGCTGCGGGACAAGGGTGACTGGATCTATAAGATGCAGCACCTGCAGTTCTTCGCCGACACCGAGACCTACCCCTTCTCCTATCCCGATGACCGGCCCTTCATGTGGACGCGCGGATACCAGTTGGGCGGGCGGTCGCTGACCTGGTATCGGCAATCCTATCGCTGGAGCGACGCCGACTTCACGGCCAATGCCCGTGACGGGCATGGTGTGGACTGGCCCATCCGCTATGCCGATCTGGCTCCCTGGTATGATCATGTGGAAGCGTTCGCCGGCATATCCGGGTCGATGGAGGGGCTGGAGGAACTGCCCGATGGGGTGTTCCAGCCACCGTTTGAGATGAATTGCGCCGAACGCAGCATAGCCGACCGGTTGGGGCAAAGCCGGCCGGACGTGCGCATGATCATCGGCCGTACCGCCAACATGACAGCCCCGACCGAAGAACAGCAGGCATTGGGACGGGGCCCCTGCCAGGCCCGTTCGCATTGCAGCCGTGGCTGTGGCTATGGCGCCTATTTCAGCAGCCTGTCGGCGACCCTGCCAGCGGCACGGCGCACGGGCAACCTGACCATCCTGACCGACCGCATCTGTCACAGCCTGGATCATGACCCGGCAACGGGCCGGGTGACAGGCGTGCGGACCATCGGTGCCAACGATCTGGTGACAGAGACGCACCGCGCCCGGCTGGTCTTCCTCTGCGCTTCCACCATCGGATCGGCGCAGATCTTGTTGAATTCGCGCAACGATGCCCGTCCGCGGGGGCTGGCCAATGGCAGCGATGCCGTGGGCCGGTATCTGATGGACCATGTCGGCGGCGCCTGGGCGGCGGGCCGGGTTCCGGGCCTGCTGGACCGGTATGAATATGGGCGGCGGCCCAACGGCATCTATATCCCCAATTACCGGTACAAGGCGTCCCGCCCCGGCGATGGCTTCATCCGCGGTTTCGGTTTCCAGGGTGGGGCGGCGCGCGGCCGGGCCCTGGCCGGTGCCGGCAATGGCCCCGGCATCGGCGCCAAGGTGAAGGACGCCGCCACGGCATACGGCCCCTGGACGATCCGCATCGACATGTTCGGGGAAATGCTGCCCCATGCCGACAACCGCGTGACCCTTCATCCGACGAGGAAGGATCGTTGGGGTATTCCGCTGGCGCATCTGGATTGCACCTTGCGCGAGAATGAACGGGCCATGATCGCGCAGGCCAAGGTGGAGGCCGCGGACATCCTGCAGGCGGGTGGGTGCGAGGATGTGGCCGCTGGTGCCCGTTTCGACCTGCCCGTCGGGTCGAAGACGCATGAGATGGGCACCGCCCGCATGGGGCGCGACCCGGCGACATCGGTGTTGAATGGCTGGAACCAGGCGCATGAGGTGGCAAACCTGTTCATCACCGACGGCGCCTGCATGGCGTCCAGCGGCACGCAGAACCCCTCCCTGACCTATATGGCCCTGACGGCACGCGCGGCCCACCATGCCGTGGACCTGCTGAAACAGGGTGTGCTCTGATGATCGCCTATTGCGGTGCGATGGTCAGCATGATGCGGTCGATATAATCCCCGGCCAGGGCCGAGGGCTGGGCGGGCAGGGTGATGGCAACCACCTGGGTCACCGTCCGGGGCGCCGGTTCCCGCCGGACCAGGGCCAGCGGCCGGGACAGGGCGACCGGTTCCGCCCTGCCATAGCGGACCATATAGGGAGCCCGCGCCCCGGCGGCACTGACCAGCATGCCGGCATTGGCGGAACTCAGCGTTACCCTGTAGCCCTGGGCCCGGTTACATTTTTCGCCAACGGTGGCAATCGGCTGGTCGACGGAACCGTTCAGCAGGTCCAGTGCCTCATTGGTTTCGGCAATGATCAGATGGCACTGCATCTCCATATTGCCGGTCAGCCGGATCAGCGCTGAGGGCATGGGGTCCTGCATGGCCAAGGGCATCCCGGCGAACAGCGCTGCTGACAGCGCCAGCACTTTCAGCATGTGCCGCCGCCGGCGCTGCCAGGCGATATGGTAGCGATGATGGAGCATGGTCGGCTCCGGACGTTGTTGGCATTGATGCTTTTTCAGCACCCTTGCAGAAGAACAGCAACGCCCGTGCCACATATTCGATTATGCCATGTGCGGTGCTGATGGCAGCATCGCACTGCGGGTCACGCCTTGGGCGTGCGGTGAACGTTCAGCGCACCGGGGCCCTGGGTGGTGGGCATGATCTCCACCCGGTTCACATTGAAATGTGGTGGCAGGGTGGCAGCCCAAGTCACTGTTTCCGCAACATCTTCAGCCGTCAGCGGCACCGTATCGGCATAGACCTTGGCCGCCCGCTCTGCATCGCCCTTGAACCGGACCAGGGAGAAGTCGGTCTGCACCATGCCGGGTTCGACGGAGGTCACCCGCACGCCCGTGCCGATCAGGTCGGCGCGCAGCGCCAGACTGAACTGCGTCACAAAGGCTTTCGACGCACAATAGACGTGGCCGCCGGGATAGGGATAGGTACCGGCGATGGAGCTGAGATTGATGATATGGCCGGCACCCCTTTCCACCATGCCCGGCAAAACCAGCCCGGTGATGATGGCCAGCGCCTTGTCATTGGTGTCGATCATCA
Organism: Niveispirillum sp. FG148; assembly: GCF_057809655.1. Taxonomy (NCBI): domain Bacteria; kingdom Pseudomonadati; phylum Pseudomonadota; class Alphaproteobacteria; order Rhodospirillales; family Azospirillaceae; genus Niveispirillum; species Niveispirillum sp. FG148. The sequence goes on along the minus strand of NZ_JBMDKJ010000020.1, from coordinate 100,948 downwards.
CTTCCCAATCATCCAGATTGGATTTGTGCGCCGGCTCGGCCCCCAGCGCCAGACCGGCATTGTTGACCAGCAGATCAATGGCCTTGAACTCATCGGGCAGGGCAGCCAGTTCGGCCTCCACCGCCTTGCGGTCGCGCACATCGAACCGCATCAGGTGGACCGGCACCTTCACCTCGTCCAACAAGTCATTGAACTTGCTGAGATCGCGTGCTGTCAGGATCAGTTTGGAGCCCAGTTCGGCGAAACGGCGGGCAAAGGCCTTGCCGAAGGCACCGCTGGCGCCGGTGATCATCACCACTTTCGGGGCGTAAGGCACTTTCGTCATTGGCTTTTTCTCCGTTTCCTGATCCGCTGTCTCAGCTCTGGCGCTCGGTTTTCTTGGCTTCCACCCACAGTTCCTCCATCTCATCCAAGGTGGAGGTTTCGGGCTTCTTTCCCTGCTTTACAAGGGCTTGTTCGACAAAGCGGAACCTTCTGTCGAACTTGAAGTTGGTGCCGCGCAGCGCCGTTTCCGGATCGATATCCAGGCGGCGGGCCAGATTGACCAGGGCGAACAGCAGGTCGCCCAGTTCATCCTGCACGCGGGCCTTCTCCTGGCGTTCGGCCGTCAGCTCTGCCCGCAGTTCGCCGATCTCTTCCTCGATCTTGTCCAGGATCTCTGCGGCGCGGGTCCAGTCGAAGCCCACGCGGGCGGCGCGTTTCTGCAGCTTCACGGCACGGGTCAGGGCCGGCAGGCCCGGCGTGATGCCGTCCAAGGCCGATGGCGGGATGCCACTCGCCTTGGCCTTTTCCGCCCGTTCCCGGGCCTTCAGTTCTTCCCAATGCCGGGTCTGGTCGTCCGCCGTTTCCACCGACACATCGCCGAACACATGCGGGTGGCGGCGGATCATCTTGTCGGCCGTATGGGCGGCGATGGCGTCGAAATCGAACAGGCCGCGCTCCTTGCCCATCTGGGCATAGAACACGGTCTGGAATAGCAGGTCGCCCAACTCGTCCTTCACCGCCATCATGTCGCCGGACTGGATGGCGTCCGCCACCTCATAGGCTTCCTCAATGGTGTGCGGGGCGATGGTGGGGAAATCCTGCTCCAGATCCCAGGGGCAGCCGCCATCGGGGTCCCGCAGCTTCGCCATGATGCCCAGCAGGCGGGTGATATTGTCGGTCATGTGCCCCAGTCCCCGGAAAGCCATCGTCGGTCGCGGCGAAACTTAGCCGAGGGATAGGGATCATGCCAGCGGCGCGACGGGCAGGGCCGGGCAATGCTGCCTTAACGGCGGATGGGGGGATGCCGTCGTCTCGCATTCCGGGCCAGATACCAGAGCGGCAGAAGCAGGCCCAGCATGATCACAAACAGGCCGGCGGCGATACCAAAGCTCAGGGGCAGGGCCGTGATGCTGGTCCCCGCCGCGGTTTTGTTGGCCGTTTGGGCAATCATGACCAGACCCAACGAGAAAAACGCCAGATAAGTGGCGGCGTATTCTGTCCAGGACCGGGGTATCTGTGGACGAAGTGGCAGCGGGAGCGGTTCGCCGAGATGGAACCGCCGTCCAGCCAGGCGGCCGGCATAAGGTATGGATATGTGACAGGCCAGGGTGGCCAGGAAGGCCGCACTCAGAATGGCCGAATCCATCCGCGCGCCGTCAATAACGGTCAAGGCCATGCCCGCGACCACCATCTGGATCAGAATGCTAAGCGCAAAGGCGCACCACAGGGGCAGTGGCAGGGTGTCAATTTGCCGCCAATGAGGCGATAATCGCCAGAGATTCTGCGCCTGCGCGGGTGTGGGCGCGGTGTCGTCGCCGGACCAGAGTTGACCGGCCCCGATGAAATAGCGATTGCCTTCATTGTCCAAAAGCACCGGCATGGATACGCCCATCATCATGCAAAGAACCTTGATGGTAGCAGGCCAATGCATTCCTGCAATCGATAGGTCAATCACAGAATCAGGATGAACGCCTGTTCCCCATCCGCGGTCAGACCATCCGGGGTCCAGCCCTGATAGCGATAGAAGATGTCGGCCCGGCTCCACGGTTCCGTATAAAGCCGGGCGAAAATCCAGTCCGCCGCCCGCAGATCATCCAGGGCCTTGACCATCAGTTGCTTGGCCAGTCCGCGCCCTTCCGCCGCCGGATGCACGAACAGGGCCCAGATGGTGCCATCGCGCGGGTCGGCAGCAGAGAAGCCCCGGATACCACCCGCATCCTCAAACAGCCAGATGTAGCTGACTTCCATGAATTCGGCATAGGCGGACGCAGGCACGCGGTCGGGCCGGGTCAGGCGATTTTCAAGCACCTGAGCACGGATCAGCATCAGGCCGGGTATATCGCCGGCATGGGCGGTGCGAATTGTCACTTGTCTGGCGGCCGCTGACGATTATTGCATCCTGGATATAGCGCCCCATCCATGGCACTGGACAGGACCACATTGCCGCTGATGGCCAGGGCCCTTTCCGTTCGCTCTCTGTTCCGCCATAGTGCCATCATCATGCAAGCCATGCCGATCGACAGTGCCGATGATGACCTGATCCCGCCCGCCATTGCCGGCTGGTTCCGGGCCCAGGGCTGGACGCCACGCCCGCATCAGGTGGGCATGGTGGCGGCGGCGCGTGACGGTCTGCATGCCCTGCTGATCGCACCGACGGGGGCGGGCAAGACCCTGGCCGGCTTCCTGCCCAGCCTGATCGACCTGTCGCAGCGCCCGCGTGAAGGGCTGCATACGCTCTATATCTCGCCCTTGAAGGCGCTGGCCGTGGATATCCATCGCAATCTGGAAGCGCCCATCGCCAGTTTGCGCCTGCCGATCCGGGCGGAGACGCGGACCGGCGACACGCCGGAGGCCAAGCGGGCCCGCCAGCGGTCGAAGCCGCCGCACATCCTGATGACGACGGTGGAGAGCCTGGCGCTGATGCTGTCCTATCCGGAGGCGGCGGAGATTTTCCGCCCCCTGCGCCGCATCGTCATTGATGAATTGCACGCCCTGGCCGGGTCGAAGCGCGGCGACCTGCTGGCCCTGGGGCTGGCGCGGCTGTCGGGTCTGGCGCCACGCGCCCTGCGCGCTGGCCTATCGGCCACGGTGGCGGATGAGGATGCGTTGACCGCCTGGCTGTCGCCAACCGGCCGGCTTTACGATGATGCGGGCGAACTGGCGCCGGTGCGGGTGGTACGTGGCCGGCCCGGCGCACCGCCACAGGTGGAAATCCTGGCGACGAAGCAGAATCTGCCCTGGGCCGGTCACATGGCCCTGCATGCGATGGCAGAGGTGTATGAGCGTATCCGCCAGCACGGTGTCACCCTGGTCTTCGTCAATACCCGCGCCCAGGCCGAACTGGCCTTTCAGGAACTCTGGCGGCTGAATGCCGACAATCTGCCCATTGCCCTGCACCATGGCAGTCTGGCCGTGGAGCAGCGGCGCAAGGTGGAGGCGGCCATGGCCGCCGGCAAGCTGCGCGCTGTCGTTGCCACCTCCTCACTCGATCTGGGTATCGACTGGGCGGAGATCGATCTGGTGGTGCAGGTCGGCGCGCCCAAGGGCGTGTCGCGCCTGTTGCAACGGATCGGCCGCGCCAACCACCGGCTGGACGAGGCGTCGAAGGCGCTGCTGGTGCCCGGCAACCGGTTCGAGGTGCTGGAATGCCAGGCGGCCATCACCGCCATCAAGGCCGGTACCCTGGACGGCGACAAGGCCCGCCCCGGCGCCCTGGACGTGCTGGCCCAGCACATCACGGGCGTCGCCTGTTCGGCCCCGTTCAGCGCCGATGCGCTTTATGCCGAGACGGTGCGGGCCGCACCCTATGCCGACCTGTCGCGTGACGAATTCGATGATGTCTTCGATTTCGTGGCCAATGGCGGCTATGCCCTGGGCGCCTATGACCGGTTCAAGCGGCTGACGCAGGAGGAGGAGACGGGGCTCTGGCGCGTGGCCAGCCCCCTGGTCCAGCGGCAATATCGGCTGAATGTCGGCACCATCGTGGAAGAGGTGATGCTGAATGTCCGCCTTAACCGCGGGGCCGTGCTGGGCAGGGTGGAGGAATATTTCGTCAATGGGCTGGTGGCGGGCGACACCTTCGTCTTTGCCGGCCAGTTGCTGAAATTCATCGGCGTGCGCGACAATGACATCATCGTTGCCAAGGGCGGGGAGGGTACGCCGAAGGTGCCGGCCTATGCCGGCGGGCGGTTGCCTTTGTCGACCCATCTGGCCGACCGGGTACGGGCCCTGCTGGCCGACCCGTCACGCTGGGACCAGTTCCCGGACGCGGTGCAGGAATGGCTGCGCCTGCAGCAATACCGCTCCGTCCTGCCCGACCGGACCGGTCTGCTGGTGGAGACGTTCCCGCGCAATGACAAGGAATATCTGGTCGCTTACTGCTTTGAAGGGCGCAACGCGCACCAGACGCTGGGCATGCTGCTGACAAGGCGGATGGAACGGGCGGGGTTGCACCCGCTGGGCTTTGTCGCCACCGACTATGTGCTGGCCATCTGGTCGCTGAAACCGGCCAGCGACCTTGCCGACCTGTTCGATCAGGACATGCTGGGCGATGATCTGGAGGCGTGGATGGAGGAAAGCTCCATGCTGAAGCGCCTGTTCCGCAACGTCGCCATTATCGCCGGCCTGATCGAACGCCGCCATCCGGGGCTGGAAAAGACGGGCCGGCAGGTGATGTTCAGCGCCGACCTGATCTATGACGTGCTGCGCAAGCACGAGCCCGGTCATGTCCTGCTGCGCGCCACGCGCGCCGATGCGGCGGCGGGCCTGACCGATGTGCGGCGTGTGGCCGACATGCTGGCCCGGGTGAAGGGCCACATCCATCACCGACGGCTGGACCGCATCTCCCCCTTGGCCGTGCCTGTCATCCTGGAAATCGGGCGGGAGCAGGTGCAGGGCAGCGCCATTGATGCCCTGCTGGACGAGGCGGTAAACGAGATACTGGAGGAGGCTGTTCCGGAACTGATGCACCCGACCAACCCGATTGGTCGACAAGGTGTGCTGCTGTAAAATCGCAGAATTGTCCCTGTAGACCCATGGTGAATATTGATATAATGGGCGAAGCAAGGCCCTGAATTGGTGTAAGATCATGTCGATAATACATGTGAAGCGTAGCCTGGATATCGATGTTAGTTCGGTAATAATTTATGAATGTTTGATTGACTATGAAAATCATCATAACCGATTCCTGCCGCCATCCTTCGTTGATTACAAGGTGGAACAGGGCGGATACGGAGATGGTACAGTCGTTTCGTTTGCCATGAAGATGGCGGGCCGTCGCCAGCCCTTGCGGGTCCGGATCGAGGAGGAAGTGCCCGGCCGGGTTTTTCGCGAAATCTCGCTGACCAGCGCGCTGGTGACGGTGTTCACGGTTACGCCGCGGGACAATGGCTGCACCGTAACCTTCGATAGTTCCTGGCGATCCGGCAAGGGGTTGGCTGGCCTGCTGGAACGCTGGCTCGCCCCCGGCCATGTCGGGCGCCTGTTCGAGGATGAATTGGCCCGTCTGGCCGCCTATGGCGCGGCGCGTGCCGCGGCAGCGTAAAAAAAAGAAGCCGGATTCCCTTGTCGGGAACCCGGCTTTCACGAGGACTGCCTTTGGGGCAGGGAAACCGGGGCGGGAGGGAATCGCCCCGGTAGAGATAGCTCTTGATGGATCAGGCCAGCACGCTGTCGGCGCTGACGATCGTGCCCAGGTGCGCGATGCCGGGATAGGTCAGTTCGCCCTTGCAGACATTCAGGCCGTTGCGCAGATGCACGTCGTCCTTCAGCGCCTGCACCCAGCCCTTGTCAGCCAACGCCAGCACGAACGGCGCCGTGGCATTGTTCAAGGCGAAGGTGGAGGTACGGGCGACGGCGCCGGGCATGTTGGCGACGCAGTAATGGATGACGCCATCGACGACATAGGTCGGGTCGGCATGGGTGGTGGCGTGGCTGGTTTCAAAGCAGCCACCCTGATCGATGGCAACGTCGACCAGAACCGCACCCTTCTTCATGCGGCCGACCAGCTCACGGCTGACCACCTTCGGCGCCTCGGCACCGGGCACCAGCACGGCGCCGATGACCAGATCGGCTTCCAGCACGGCCTGCTCGATGGTCTCGACATTGGCATAGACGGTGTTCAGGCGACGACCGAACTGCTGGTCCAGCTGACGCAGCCGGTCCAGCGACTTGTCCAGGACGGTGACATGGGCTTCCAGGCCCATGGCCATGCGGGCGGCATTGGTGCCGACCACGCCGCCGCCGATGATGGCGACCTTGGCGGGGGGGGTGCCGGGCACGCCGCCCAGCAGGATGCCGATGCCGCCATAGGACTTTTCCAGGCAGTGGGCGCCGGCCTGGATGGACATGCGCCCGGCCACTTCCGACATCGGCGCCAGCAGGGGCAGGCCGCCATTGCGGTCGGTAACAGTTTCATAGGCGATGCAGATGGCGCCCGATTCCTGCAACAGCTTGGTCTGCTCCGGATCGGGGGCCAGATGCAGATAGGTGAACAGGACCTGGCCGGGGCGCAGCATCTTGCATTCGCCCGGCTGCGGCTCCTTCACCTTCACGATCATGTCGGCGCGGGCGAAGATTTCCTCGGCCGTGTCCACCATGGTGGCGCCGGCGGCGACATACAGATCGTCGGAGAGGCCGATGGCGGTGCCGGCGTTCTTCTGGACGATCACCTGATGGCCGTGGACCACCAGCTGACGCACGTTGCCGGGGATCAGGCCGACGCGATACTCGTGATTCTTGATCTCTTTCGGAACGCCGATGAGCATGTTTTTTCTCCCTGTTCGGATGTGGGGAGAGAATACGCCCGAAGGCCGGTGAATGTCCTTGCAAAGACCGGGTCCGGCATGGCCCTATTTCGACGCTTCGTGCATGAAACCGGCCTTTGATGGTGGAAAATGCGGCCAGCCGACCTTGATGCCATTGATCGTAAGATTCTGACCCAGGTGCAGGCGGACGGAAGGATCAGCGTCGCCGACCTGGCGGACCATGTCGGCCTGTCGCCCTCGGCCTGCCATCGCCGCCTGAAAAGGCTGGAGGATGAAGGGGTGATCGAGGGCTATGTGGCGCTGGTCAGCCCGGCGGCGCTGGGCCGCGGCACCTCAGTCTTTGTGCAGATCACGCTGGACCGGCAGCAGGACCAGGACCTGCGCGCGTTCGAGGCCAAGGTGATGGAATGCCCGGAGGTGATGGAATGCTATCTGATGGCCGGGGACGCCGATTTCATGCTGCGCGTCGTGGTCGCCGATGGCAGCGATTATGAAAGGCTGCATACCCAGACCCTGACCCGTCTGCCCGGCGTGGCGCGGGTACGGTCCAGCTTCACCCTGCGCACGGTGGCCAAACGCACCACCGTGCCGATGCGGTAAGGGTATCGCCGTCCCCGTCGGTCGGGGAGCAGAGGGAAGAGTTCAGTCGTCGCGCGTGGGGAAGATGCCGTTGACGCAGATGAAGGCATTCAGCGTCTGGAACGGCGGTGGCGGCAGGGGGGCCTGGATGGGTTGCGGGGTTTGAACATGGGCGACAGTGCTGCCGGTCTGCGTCGTGGTTTCCACCGCCACGGTGCTGCTGGCGGGGGGGACGGTGAGGGACGTGGAACCGCCATTGGCCCCGACCTGGGAAGCCGGAAGGCGACCGGCGACGGGTGGGACATTGACGCCCACCGGCACGCGGCCCCGCAGGTCCGGCAGGGCGAAGTTTACGTGGCCGTCACCGCCGTAATAGGTACCGATGACAGCATAGAGCGCCGGATATTGCTGGATCGTCAGCAATCGCCCGTCACAGGGCATCCAGTCTCTGATCGGATATGTGAATGCGAAGAAACAGACCTGACCGATATAGGCGTCCATTGAGCTCTCCAAAATGGAGTTAAAACCAGATGGAAAATCCACTGGTGAGGATGTTGATAATATGCCCCGGCATGGAGTGACAAGTTAACTGTTTGTTATTTATGGCTATATCGAAAGGATGGGAACAGGATGCAGATTCGCGTTGGCTGTGGCGCCTTCATTACCGATGACGAAGACCGATTGCTGTTGGTCAAACGCCGCCGCAATCCGGAGGCTGATCATTGGGGCCTGCCGGGTGGTAAGGTGGAATTCCTGGAACGGGTCGCGGACACTGTGGTTCGGGAAATCCGCGAGGAACTGGGTGTGGTGATCGAACTGACGGGCCTGCTCTGTGTGGTCGATCAGATCGACCCCACCGGCCCCAGCCATTGGGTCAACCCGGTCCACCGCGCCCGCATCGTGGAAGGCGTGCCGCAGGTGATGGAGCCTGACGCGATGGCGGATTGGGGATGGTTCAGCCTGGACGCGCTGCCGCAACCCCTGACCGTGTCGACAAGGACAGCGGTTGCGGCAATCCAGGGCCGATAACGGCCAGACCGTTCAATCGGAAGTCGGGAAAGTCCCGACCGTCTGGATGATCGGGGTCAGCCCCTTGGGCGTGCAAGCACTGCCGATCAGGTTGGGCAGGCCGAAGGTGCTGGTACCATCACCGCCGAACCGGGTTCCCAGCACCGGCAACAAGAACTGATAGTCCGACATCTTGAGAAGGGCGCCGTTACAGGTCAGCCAACCGTTCGGCGGCGTGCTGAAACCGGTGTAAATGACCTGACCGCAGAAGGTTGAGAACTCTGTTTCGTCCGCTGCCGAATTGGATGGAAACAAGCCGGCGGCATTGATCAGCGGTGTCACACCGGCTGGTGTCGTCGGGTCGGTCACAAGATCAGGCAAGCCGAATGTCGTTTGACCATCCCCACCAAAAGCGGTGTCCAGGACCTGGAACAGGGCCGTGAACCTTGCAATCGTCACGACGGACCCATCGCAAATCAGCCAGTCGTTGGGCGTTTCCGTGAAAGCGACGTAAGCGATCTGCCCCGTATAGGCAATCACCGTCTCTTCCATGTTCGACGTTTCCTGGGAACTGGGCACAGTGCCATCCAGGCAGATGCAGGGCTGAAAGTTGGCGGGTGTGCCCGTTGCATTCAGCAGACTGGGCAAGCCAAAGGTCCCGTCGGCCCCACGGCCAAAACGGTCGCCCAGCAATTTGGCCGCCGAGGGGTAATCGGACGATTTCAACACCTGCCCATCACAAAGGGCCCAACCCTCCGGGATGGTGTTAAAGGGGAAATACTCGATCTGTCCGCAGAAGTACGGTACCGGATTGGTGGTCATCTTCTATCCTGCCGCGCTGAACAAGCATGGTGCAGGATACTCACATAAATTTCCGAACGGAAACTCATTAATATATTAATTTTAATGGGAAATACTGGTATTTTGGATGACGGAATTTCTGTCCGCCCGATGTTCGCGCCGGGTGATCGCGGCGACAGGCCGATCAACCCGCCGCTGCATCCTTCTTCTTCGCCCCGATCCTGGGTTCGGTTCCCTTCAGCAGCCGCCCGATATTGTCCTTATGACGGATATAAACCAGGGCGGCGATGAACAGGCACAGGCCCGCGACTTCGGGACCGGCCAGGAACCAGGCGACAACCGGGCTGGCGCCGATGGCGATCAGTGCCGACAGCGACGAGATGCGGAACAAAGCCGCCGCCAGCAGCCAGGTGCCGCAGGCTGCCAGCCCCACGGGCCAGGAAATGGCCAGCAGCACGCCCAGCGAGGTGGCGACCCCCTTGCCGCCCTTGAAGCCCAGCCAGACGGGGAAGCTGTGGCCCAGCATGGACCCGGCGGCGGCGGCAATGGCGGCTTCCGGTCCCACCATGTACAACGCGATCAGGGTGGCAATGGCGCCCTTGCCGCTGTCCAGCAGCAGGGTGGCCAGCGCCAGCGGCTTGTTGCCCGTGCGCAGGACATTGGTGGCGCCGATATTGCCGCTGCCGATCTTGCGGATATCGCCATAACCGGCCAGCCGGGTCAGGACGAGCCCGAAGGGAATGGAGCCCAACAGATAGCCCCCGATCAGGGACAGGATCAGCGGCAGCGGGGAAAGATCGGCCATGGTCTTGCTTCTTGGTTATTCAGGGTCGGTCGGTCACGCGTTGCGGCTGAACACCGTGCGCCCATCCACGATGGTGCGCAAGACCATGCCCTGCACCGGGCGGCGGTCAAAGCAGCTGTTTTTCGACTTGGATGCCAGTTTCTCGGCCTCTACGCGCCAGGGCCGGTCCAGGTCGAACAGCACCAGATCGGCCTTGCCGCCCACGGTCAGGCGACCCAGACCCTTCAACCCCAGGATACTGGCGGGGACAGAGGTCAGGGCGGCCAGCGCGCGCGTCAGGGGCAGGGCGCCCTTATGCACCAGTTCCAGAGTCAGCGGCAGCAGCGTTTCCAGACCCACGGCGCCAAAGGCAGCCTGGGCAAAGGGCACACGCTTGCTGTCCTGGTCATGCGGCTGGTGGTCCGACGCGATGGCATCGATGGTGCCGTCGGCCAGCCCTTCAATGATGGCGCGGCGGTCCATCTCTCCGCGCAACGGCGGCGACAGCTTGAAGAAGGTGCGGTAATCGCCGACATCCACTTCCGTCAGCGCAAAATAGGGCGGGGCGGTGTCACAGGTCACCTTCAGCCCGCGCTGCTTGGCGCGGCGGATGACGGCCACAGACTCGGCCGTGGAGATGTTGGCGGCGTGATAGCGGCCGCCCGTCATCTCCACCAGACGCAGGTCGCGCTCCAGCATGATGACCTCGGCCATGGGCGGGATGCCGGCCAGGCCCAGGCGCGTGGCGATCTCGCCCGCGTTCATGACGCCACCGGCCAGCCGCGGCTCGCTGGGATGCTGGAAGATGGTCTGGCCGAATCCGCCGGCATAGGCCAGGGCGCGACGCATCAGGGCCGGGTCGGCGATGGGACCGCCATCGGTGAAGCCCACGGCGCCAGCTTCCGACAGCAGGCCGATCTCCGCGATTTCCTTGCCCGCATTCTCCCGCGTTACCGCCCCATAGGCGAAGATCTTGACCAGCTTGGTCTCCCGCGCGCGCCTGGCGATGAACTCGATCCCCGCCACATCGTCGATCACCGGGTCGGTGTTGGGCAGTGCGGCCAGGGCGGTGATACCACCGGCAGCCGCACTGCGGCTGGCGGTCTGGATCGTTTCATTATGTTCCAGCCCCGGCTCGCCCACCTGGGCGCGCAGATCGACCAGGCCGGGGGCCAGGATCAGGCCCGTGGCGTCCACGGTTTCCGTTCCGTCCGGCACACCGTTGGCCGTGGCGTTGGGCCCCAGGGCGGCGATCTCCTCTCCCACCGTCAGCAGGTCCCCGACGACATCCAGGCCGATGGCCGGGTCGATCAGGCGGGCGTTGCGGTAAAGGACGGGCTGGGTCATGGCGCTGCGTCTCCGTGGCTGCACGGGGGGTATTTAGCAGAGCCGGGCCGTCGGCGGATTGCTGTTTTCGCGGGCGCAGGTTGAAAAAGCAGCCACCATCCTTTCGGTGGCTGTCGACGGTCGCTGGCCATCTGCTACGTTGAAGGCAATGGGACGGGATTTTCAGCAGGGTGGGAGCATGTGTGTTCTGTGCGGTCGGCCGGAAGACAGCCATCAGGACGTTACGACGGCGGAGCTGGCGACGGCCGCCACAGGCATCACCGGGGGCAAGACCGTCATCTCCGATGACGCGCTGGTGACGCGCCTGCAGGACCCTGATGGGGCCTGGGCGCCGGATGACATCATCGGTTACAGCTTCCTGACCTCCCGGCCTGCCGGCTCCACCGGTTCCGACTATACGGGATTCAATGCCCTGACCAGCAGCCAGAAGGAGACGGTGCGCCTGGCCCTGTCGCTCTGGGCCGACGTCGCCGTCCTGAACTTCGTGGAGAACGCCTCCTCTTCCGTGCGGCAGGGACAGATCACCTTTGCCAATTCCAGTTCAATCGCCGACGGGGTCTGGGGCTTCGCTTACACATCGGGCCAGACCCGACCACTCTGGATCAATTTCGATGGCAGCAAGGATACGTGGAGCGGCAATGTCGCCGGCAGCTACGACCTGATGGCCCTCCTGCATGAGATCGGGCATACGCTGGGACTGGTCCATCCCAGTGATTACAATGCCTCCGACAATGGCGACGAGATCACCTACGCCACCAATGCGGAGTTCTATCAGGACAGTTACCAGTACACGATCATGTCCTATTTCTCCGCCACCAATACCGGTGCCAATTATGGGCGTAAATATGCCTCCACGCCCATGATCTATGATCTGCTGGCGGTGCAGGATTACTATGGCCGAAACTATGACACCCGGTCGGGTGATACGGTCTATGGCTTCAACAGCACGGCCAATCGCAGCGTGTTCGATTTCACCGTGAACGGGCAACCGATCCTGACCATCTGGGATGGCGGCGGGCATAACAAGCTGGACCTGTCCGGATTTTCCACCACGGCCAATGTGGATCTTCGGCCCGGGTCCTATTCCGATGCCGGCGGTCTGACCCGCAATCTGGCCATCGCCTATGCCAGCTTCATCAGTGATGTCGTCACGGGTTCGGGCACGGACGCGGTGCGTGACAATGCGCTGGCCAACCGCATCGTGACCGGCGCCGGCGATGACGTCATCACCCTATACAGTGGGGGAAATGACACGGTCGATGGCGGGGCCGGCACCGATACGGTGCAGCTTCTGGGTTCGTCCAGCGACTATCGCGCCATCACCAACAGCGACGGGACGCTGACCCTGAAGGGGCCGACGGGCAGCCTGCTGGTCGGCAATGTGGAGAATTTCCAGTTCAAGGGCAGCGTCACCCTGACCCGGGATCAGGTCGCGGCCCTGGATTTCAACGGGCTGGAATATCTCGCTTCCAACCCAGACCTGATCCGGGCCTTTGGCTATGATACCGCGGCGGCCAAAAGCCATTGGCTGAGCTTCGGCGTCAACGAAGGGCGCAGCCTGGACAGCTTCGATCCGCTGCAATATCTGGCCAACAACAAGGATCTGATCGCCGCCTTCGGTCTGGATACCGCGGCCGCCACCCAGCACTATGTCAGCTATGGCTACAAGGAAGGCCGCGTCGCCACCGGGTTCGACGCCCTGGCCTATATTGCCAGCGATGCCAGCCGGATCGACACGATCGGGTACAGCGTCGTGGGTGGGGAGATTGACTATATCCTGAACGGGGCCGCCAAGGGGGCGACCATCAGTTTCTCAGGCCTGTCCTATATCGCCTCCTACGCCGACCTGCGGGCCGTCTTTGGCCTGAACGCGGCGGCCGGTGTCGACCATTATCTGAGCTATGGCTACAAGGAATACCGGACGGTCCTGTTCGACCCGTTGGAATATCTGGCGTCCAATGCCGATCTGATCCGCGTCTTCGGTACCGATACCAACGCCGCCTATGTTCATTATTTCAATTTCGGCGCGGGGGAGGGGCGAAGCATCGACCTGTTCAATGCCTATGATTATGCCGGGTCCAACCCGGATCTGGTGAAGGTCTATGGCTATGACACGGTCGCATTGACGCGCCACTATCTGACCAGCGGTTTCCTGGAAGGACGCAGTGTCGGGAAGTTCGACGTGGTCGCCTATGCCATGGCGAACAATATCACCGGTGACAGTTGGCAGGAGCGGGCGACCAAGGCTTATCTGGCCGCCACCAATGCCAATGGCACACCTTTCGGCACGGACCAGACCAGCCACACCATCAGCGCTGGCGTGGCCGTGACGGGGGATTTCGCCAGCGTCAATGACGATGACTGGTTCATTTTCCACGGCACCGCCTACACGACCTATACCGTGAAGCTGGAATTCCTGAACCAGTCCAGTTCCAGCGTGCAGCTGGCGGAACTGCTGATGCGTGGCCACGACAATGTCATCGTCATTGATGAATATGGCCGTTACTCATCCATCTCGGTGGAGTTCTTCACCCAGGAGCCGGAGGATATCTATCTGGAGCTGCGTGCGCTCAGTTCCCTGGCCAAGAACTACCGCGTCACCATCACCGCGGGCACCAGCACCAGCAGCAGCGCCATGGTGTCGGAGGCCGCGGCCGCAACCGACACGATGTCCGGAGACGACAACGGCCTGAACCTCCTGGCTCAGGCCGTGACGGTGGATGATTACTGGCTTTACGCCCGCTGAACCCGGAAGGGGATCAGTCTTCCAGCATGTTGGCCAGCTTCATGGCCACACCCATATTGCCGCTGACCTTCAGCTTGCCGGTCATGAAGGCCAGGGTGGGGGCCAGCTTGCCTTCTGCCAGCTTGATCAGGTTTTCGGCAGAGATGGTCAGCGTCGTGTCCGGCGCCGACCCTTCACGGGATACGACCGGCGGGGTGCTGCGACCATCAATGAACAGCGCGTCGCCGCCGCCAAAATCGAACTTCACCAGGGCGCCCAGGCCCATGAAATTCATGGCACGGGCCTTCATCTGCGCTTCGATCTGATCGACGGTCATGGCACTCCCCAAGGCTCCGGTCACAATTGTGACGTTTATGTGTGACGTTTACGTAATGGGAATATAGCGTCTCGCAGGGGGGATGGCAAGAAAAAGGCCGGTGGCACTGCCGCCTGTGCCACCGGTCCATTGTTGGGTGCAGTGAAAGGTTCAGCGCGCGGCGACGGCGACGGCCACACCGGCCATCACGCCACCCGTGGCCCTGTTGACGGCGCGCATCCGTTCCGGTGTGTTCAGGAACCGTCGGGCCTGGTTGGCCACCATGGCATAGGCGGTCATGATGCCCGACAGGACAACGATCATGACAGCGCAGAGTTCCGCGATCGACAGCGGTGTGACATCGCGCAGGGCAATGACCTGGGGCAGGATGGCCAGGAAGAAGACCATGGTCTTCGGATTGCCCAGCGTCAGGGCTAGGCCGGCCATGGTCAGGCGCAGGCCCTCACCCTTCACCTGCGGCTGTTCGCCGGCCGGTTTGGCGGGTGCCCGCCACAGCTTCCAGGCCATGAACAGCAGATAGGCGGCACCGGCATATTTGATGACGGTGAACAGAATCTGGAAGCTTTGCGCCAGGACGGCCAGCCCGCCAACCACCAGCGCAAACCAGGTCAGGTCGCCGATGACGATACCAGCGATAAAGGGCAGGGTGCGGCGGGTGCCGGTGGCCATGGCGCGGGCGACAACGGCGGCTACGCCCGGCCCCGGGGAAGCGACAGCCACAGCGTAGATACCGGCGAAGATCAACAATGCGGTCAGTTCCATGATCGGGGCACCTTGCAGCCGAAAAGAGATGCATCCTACCACGGATGCATCTGGGACCGCGATACCGATCAGAAGCGCAATGTGAAGACCGATCCGCCGTCCGGGTCGGGTGACAGGTTGATGCTGCCGCCATGGGCCAGCATGATCTGGCGCGCCAGCGACAGGCCCACACCCGATCCGTCGCGCTTGGTGGTGTAGAAGGGGATGAATATCTTTTCCGCCACGTCGGCGGGGATGCCGGGGCCATTGTCGGCGACGCTGACCACGACATGGCCGCCTTCGTCGAGATGGGCCGTCAGGCGGATGCGCCGGCCCTGGGCGCGTGGTTCTGCATCCCGCATGGCTTCCACGGCATTTTTCAGCAGATTGATCAGCACCTGTTCGACCATGTCGCCGTCTGCCACCAGTTCCAACTGCGGTGGCAGCACCAGCACTTCCAGCGAGACGCCATGGCTTTCCGCTGCCGGTGCCATCAGCCGCTGCAGGCGCTCCGTGATCTCCTTGACCTTGATGCGGGACAATTGCGGTTTGGGCACGGACGTGAACTGGCGGTACCGTTCCACGAAGCGCAGCAGGCTGTTGGACCGGCGGGCCACGGTATCAATGGCCATCTCGGCATCCTGCATCTCCTCCACCAGATCAGGCTGGGCGTTGATCTTTTCCTTCAGGTCGGCCAGCACGCCCTGTGCAGTACGGGTCAGCGATGCGATGGGGGTCAGGGAATTCATCATCTCGTGCGTCAGCACGCGCACCAGATCCTGCCAGGCGCGCACCTCTGTTGCCTCCAGATCGCCGGCGATGTTCTGCAAGGACAGAAGCAGGCGCGACTCACCGCCCAGGATCAGTTTTGTGGCCGTCACGGTCAATTGCTGCGGCCCCACCGCACTGCCACCGGCCACGCGGATCAGGCTGCGCGTGCCCGGCGACAGGGTTCGCAGAACATCGGCCAGCAATTGACCGTCGGCGGTGCGGCGGCTCAGTTCCTCTGGTCCCAGCAGACGATGGGCGAAATTGTTCAGCAGCGTGACGCGGCCATCTTCGAACACCGCCGCCAGCCCGACGGGGACATGGTTCAGCATGGCGTTCAGGTAGTCCGCCTGCTTTTCGGAGTTGGCACGGCTGTCGCGGAACTTGTCCATCACCTGGGTGATGGACTGCCCCAGTTCGTCGAAGGCCGCCCCTTGCGTTCCCTGCCGGAAGGTCTGGCTGAAATCGGAATGGGCAATGGCGCCCAGGAAACGCGCTACCTCGCGGTTGGTCTTGGTGACGGTGCGCAGCAGGCCCCCCACCTGCATCAGGATGGCCAGACCGACCAGGAAGCTGGTGGCACGGTAGCTGGTGGCAACCAGCATGATGCCCAGAAGCATGGAGGAAAGCGCCAGCAGTGCCACGCGCAGCGTGACGTTCAGTTCAAACCGCTTATAGCCCATGCTTTTCCATCCGCCGGTAAAGCGAGGCGCGGGTAATTCCCAGGTCCTGGGCCGCGTGGCTGATATTGCCCTGGTGCTTGGACAGGGCCTTGCGGATGGCTTCCCGTTCCACGGCCTCCAGGTCCAATGTGTCCAGAACCAGCGCGCCATCAGACGCCGCCGGCATCGGTGCGGGTGCCGCCGGTGCCGCTTGCCCGGTGGTGGAGGGCAACGAGAAATCGTCGGCTTCCAGCATATCGCCTGCCGACAGGATCATGGCGCGTTCCACGGCATGCCGCAGCGCGCGGACATTGCCGGGCCAGCGATAGGCCATCAGGCGGGGCAGGGCGGCGGGCGCCACCTTCTTGGCCGGCATATTATATTTGCGGGCATAGATGGCGACGAAATGCTCGATCAGCGCTGGAATATCGTCGGCCCGGTCGCGCAGCGGCGGCAGGTGCAGTTCCACCGTGTTGATGCGATAGAGAAGGTCCTGGCGGAACACATCTTCCCGCCCCAACTGGGCCAGCGGCATGTTGGTGGCGCTGACCAGACGGACATCAATGGGGATGGGCTTGGTCCCGCCCACGGGGATGACGACGCGCTGTTCCAGCACCGACAGCAGCTTGGATTGCAGATAAAGCGGCAGATTGCCGATTTCATCCAGGAACAGGGTACCGCCATTGGCCGCGACCAGCCGGCCGACCCGATCTTCCTTGGCGTCGGTAAACGCGCCCTTCTTGTGGCCAAACAGCTCACTTTCGAACAGGCTTTCGGCGACGGAGCCCAGATCGACGGAGACGAAGACCTGATCGCGGCGCTTAGACCGACGATGGATTTCCCGCGCAATCACCTCCTTGCCCGTGCCGTTCTCCCCCAGGATCAGGACATTGGCTTCCGTCGGGGCCGCCCGGTCCAGCAGGGAGAAGATGCGCGCCATGGAAGGCGACGACCCGATGATGATGCCCGGCGTACCATCCAGCGCCACCGACGCCAGTTCCCGCGTCGTCGCCGTGGCCTGCTGCGCCTCTCGCTTGGACGCGGTCAGTTTCAAGGCGGAGGAAAGCGTGGCCAGCAGCCGTTCATTCTGCCAGGGCTTCAGCACGAAATCGGCCGCGCCTTGCTTCATGGCCTCCACCGCCGTGCCGACATCGCCATAGGCCGTGATCAGCACCACCGACAGGGACGGATCAATCTCCACGATCCGCTTCAGCCACTGGAAACCCTCGCGCCCGGTATTCGCCCCGATGGCGAAATTCATGTCCAGCAGCACCGCGTCGAACACACCATCCTTCAGCAATTGCGGAATGCGGTCGGGGCGCGGTTCGGTGTGGCACAGGATGCCTTCGCGTTTCAGCATCAGGCGGGCGGCGACGAGGATATCCTCGTCATCATCCACGATCAGAACCCGCGGCTGCGTACCCATAAGCCCGTCCTTGTTAACCACTTCAACTGTCCGGAAACGTACAGTGTTTGCCGGGGGAAGGCGAGGGGCGCCGGGTTGGATTTTGATATCGTTTGGCATCACTGTTACAGAGGGGAAACAATTTCGCCGCAGCCGCCGAACCGGTCGGACTTTATTCTGGCGCCAAACCAACAGACAGGCGGAAGGAAGCGGGCGATGATCGAACTGACCATCAATGGCAAGACGCACAAGCTGGATGCCGATCCCGACATGCCGCTGCTTTGGGCCATCCGCGATCTGGCGGGGCTGACCGGCACCAAATATGGCTGCGGCATCGCCCAGTGCGGCGCCTGCACCGTCCATATCGACGGCGTGGCCACACGATCCTGCTCCATCCCGCTGGAATCGGTGGCTGGATCGAAGATCACCACGATCGAGGGGCTGGGCGGCGACCATCCGGTGCAGAAGGCCTGGACCGATCTGCAGGTGCCGCAATGCGGCTACTGCCAGTCGGGCCAGATCATGTCGGCCGCCGCCCTGCTGGCCGAAACGCCCAAGCCCAGCGACGCCGATATCGACGCCGCCATGGATGGCAATCTCTGCCGCTGCGGCACCTATCCGCGCATCAAGGCCGCGATCAAGCGCGCCGCCGGCATCAACGCCTGACGGGAAGGGGATTTCAGCCATGGACAGCCTGAACCGCGATGTCTTGATGCCCGACCTGTCCCGCCGCGCCCTGCTGGCCGGCATGGGGGGGCTGGCCGTTGCCGTGTCGCTGCCGCTGCCGGCGGTGGCCCAGAATGCGGCCCCGCCCGCCTATCCGTCGCTGGCCGCGTCGGCTGCCGGGGCCAATGCCCAGGCCGGCATGGTCACCGCCCATCTGGTGGTGAAGCCCGATGGCAAGGTCGTCATCCTGTCGCCCACGACGGAGATGGGGCAGGGCACGCACACGGCCCATGCCGCCATCATCGCGGATGAGGTCGGGGTGGATTTCGCCGATGTCAGCGTGCAGACGGCCATCCCCGCCGATGCCTACCGTTTCGGTGGTGGTATGGGATCGGGCGGAAGCTGGGGCGTGCGGCGCTGGAATGACCATCTGCGCAAAGGGGCCGCGCAGGCGCGCGCCCTGCTGGTGCAGGCTGCGGCCGACCGCTGGCAGGTGGATGCAGCCGGCATCACCCTGGAATCCGGCCACCTGTCGCACGCCGCCAGCGGCCGCAGCCTCGGCATCGGAGAGGTCGCGGAGGCTGCCGCCAAACTGACCCCGCCCGACAATCCGCCGCTGCGCGATCCCAAGACCCGCCGCTATGTCGGCAAGGCTGTGCCGCGCCTGGACATCCCGGCCAAGACGCGGGGGGAAACCGTCTATTCCATGGATTTCCGGCTGCCCGGCATGCTCTATGCCTGCGCGCGGCTGAACCCGGTCTATCATGGCGACATTGCCAGCTTCGACGCCGCACCGGCCCTGGCGGTGAAGGGGGTGCGCAAGGTCGTGAAAATTCCCGGCGGCGTCGCCATCGTCGCCGACAGCGTCTGGTCGGCCATGAAGGGGGCCGATGCCATCACCGTCACCATGGCCCCGTCGCCCAACGACAGCATCAACAGCCCCGCCCTGGCAGTCGCGATGAAGGAAGGGCTGGGCGCTGAAAAGGCGGTGCCGGCCACGGCCACGGGCGACGTGGATGCCGCCTTCAAGGGGGCCGCCAAGACGGTGACGGCCGATTACGGCGTACCCTATGTCTGCCATTCCCCGATGGAGGTGTGGAGCTGCACGGGCCTGTTCAAGGATGGCAAGCTGGAGCTGTGGGCGCCGACACAGGTGCAGGACCGGTGCCGCCGCACGGCGGCCGGTGCGGCCGGCATCGACGCGGAAGCGGTGACGATCAACACCCTGCTGCTGGGTGGCGGTTTCGGCCGGCGGCTGATGGATGACGGCATCCCCGGCGCGGCCATCGTCGCCAAGGAACTGGCCGGAACACCGGTGAAGTTCTTCTGGCGGCGAGAGGATGAGTTCGACCGTGGCTATTACCGCCCGGCGCAGATGGCGCGCCTGACCGCCGCCCTGGATGCCAAGGGTCAGGTGACGGCCCTGCGCATCCGCACTGCCGGACCGTCCATGCGCATGGAATTTTCCCCCGGCGGCATGAAGGACGGGGAGTTGGACGGATCGTCGGTGCAGGACCTGACCAATCTTCGCTACAAGCTGCCCAACTATAAGATCGACTGGGCCATGCGCCATGTGGCCGTCACGGCTGCCCCCTGGCGGTCGGTGGGGGCGACACAGAACGCCTTCTTCCTGGAATGTTTCATCGACGAGATGGCGGCGGCGGCAGGCAAGGACCCGGTTGCCTTCCGCCGGCAATTGCTGGCCGATGACAAACGGGCTTTGGCCGTGCTGAATCTGGCGGCGGAGAAATCCGGATGGGGCCGGAAGCTGCCCAAGGGCCACGCCCAGGGTATCGCCTTCTTCGCCAGTTTCGGGGCCTTGTCCGCGCATGTGGTGGAGGCGTCGCTGGATCAGGGCCAGCCGCGGGTCCACCGCGTCACGGCCGTGCTGGATTGCGGCGATGTCGTCCTGCCCGACGGGGCCCGCAGCCAGATGGAAGGCGGCGTCATCATGGGCCTGTCGGCGGCACTTTATGAAGCAGTGACGGTCAAGGACGGTCGCGCCGAACAGCGCAATTTCGACAGCTACCGCCTGCTGCGCCATTCCGAGGCGCCCGTGGTTGATGTGCATTTCATCAATTCGGGGGAAGCGCTGGGCGGCGTCGGCGAACCGGGCCTGCCGCCCACGGCCCCGGCGCTGGCCAACGCCCTGTCGGTCCTGGCCGGCAAGCGCATCCGACAACTGCCGATCATGGAGGGGCTGAAGGCGTAACTACGCCCGCAGCACCCAGATTTTCAGCATCGGCCGGCCCTGATGACGTGCCCATTTCGGGTTCAGCGCCGTCAGGGCCGCATCGCCCTGCACGTCCAGGCTTTGATCTACAACAAACCCGGCGGCACCGGCGGCATCCGCCACGGTCTGGGCGCTGTGCGGGAAGCCCGCCAGCGCCACTTCCTCTCCCGTGTCGGCGTCCTTGAAATGGGCGAAGGTGCCGGCGGCGGTGCGATCCGGGTGGATTTCGGAAATGTAGAACGGGGCACCGGGCTTCAGCAGCGGCCGGATGCGGCCGAAAAACCCCGGCAGATCGGCAATATGTTCGATGACCAGCGCCGTCAGTGCGGCATCGAACGGCCCGTGCGGGATGGACAGCCCGGCCATCACATCACCCTGGATCAGGGTGACCGGAAAACCGTGCAGCTTCGTCCGCGCCTGGGCCAGCATACCCGCCGACAGGTCGATCCCCGTCACCCGGTTGCCGGCCCGCGCCAGTTTCAGCGTGTGCCGGCCCGTGCCGCACCCGATCTCCAGCGCGTTCAGCCCGGTCAGGTGCGACCAGAGTGGCGGGAAGGCCAGATCGTCGGCGGCAACGGTCGGGTTGGGATAATGGTCATAGAAGCCCGACCAGCGGTCATAGCCGGCTTCGTTGGTGGAAACGGTCTGGTCGTGGCTGGTCCTGGTCATGGCGCATGTCTCCCCTGTTTCCGTTCACCGGTACGGAAAGGGGCGTAGATTTATCCCAGCCAAAGCGGGGGAGCAGCGCCACTGCGGGGCCGACCCTATCCGGCCCCGCATGATCCTGTCAACAGGGCGCCCGGCGTCACTTCCGGTCGATGCGGACCAGCTTGCCGTCCAAGCCGGGCGCTTCCACCAGGGCGTAAAGCCGCCCATCCGGGCCCACGGCCACGTCGCGGGTGCGGGGCAGTTCATCGACCAGCAGCCGTTCGGTCGCCACCACCTTGTCGCCTTCCACATCCAGCCGGGCGATGCCGCCGGCGAGAAGAGCGACAATCAGGTCGCCGCGCCAGAAGGGAAGGGCGGCACCGTCATAGAAGGTCATGCCGTTCAGGGCCAGCGACGGCACGAAATAAAGCTCCGGCTGGGCCAACCCGTCCTTCTCCGTGCCCTCACCGATCTTCAGGCCCAGACCATAGGTCTTGCCGTAGGTGATGACAGGCCAGCCGTAATTGGTGCCGGGACGGATGATGTTGATTTCATCCCCACCCTGCGGTCCATGCTCGCTTTCCCAGATCAGGCCGGTGCCCGGCTGGGTTGCCAGCCCCTGGGGATTGCGGTTGCCCAGGGTGAAGATCTCCGGCAGGGCATCGGCGCGGCCAACAAAGGGATTGTCGGCCGGGACGCTGCCGTCGCGGTTCAGGCGGAAGACCTTGCCGGCGGCGTCCATCAGATCCTGCGCTCGGTCCTGCGACCCGCGCTCGCCAATGCCGAAATAGACATGGCCATCCTTGTCGAAGGTGAAGCGGCTGCCGAAATGCAGCCCGCTATCGACCAGGGCGCCCTTGAACAACACCTTCATGTCGGCCAGCGCCGTGCCATTGTCGGTGAAGCGGGCGATGATTGTACGGTTGCCCTTGTCCTGGTCACGCGGCTTGGCATCCGATCCCTTCACTGCCTTTTCCATGAAGGACAGGTAGATGAACCGGTTCTGGGCACAGTCCGGGTCCAGCGCCACATCCAGCAGCCCGCCCTGCTTGTACTCCTCGATCACCGGCAATCCGGCGACGGGGTCGGGCAGCAGTTTGCCGTCCTTGATGACCCGCAGGTGCCCCGTACGCTCCGTCACCAGGATGCGGCCGTCAGGCATGAACGCCATGGCCCAAGGCGTATCCAGCCCGTCAGCGACGACCGTGACCTTCACATCATGACGCGCCTTGGGCGCCGGGAAGGTGGTGAATTCCCTGGGCGCGGCCAGCGATGTTCCGCTGACCAACAGGCTGGTGACCACTGCCGCGATGATTTTTCTGGTCAGGGACATGGGGTGGCTTCTCTTTCCTGAACCTGATTGGTTGCCGGCAATGTGGGCATTTTTTGTCGTGCTGCCAAGCCTCTGCCTATTCGACCGGGCGCGTCTGGATGGCCACCGTCAGCCGCTTCTGGATGTCGGTCAAGGACACGGGCTTGACCAGATAGCCCGATGCCTGGAACTGTACGGCCTGCTTGACCAGATCGCTGGTGGCGTGGCTGGTGACCATGATGATGGGTGTGGTGGCGATGGCCGGGATATCGATGGCCCGCACGCGGCGCAGCACCTCGATCCCGTCCACGGGCTCCATTTCAATGTCGCACAGCACCGCGTCGGGCTTCAGGCGGGTAATGGAACTGATGGCGGCTTCGCCATTCTCCGCCTCCGCCACCATGCGCACACCGGCCTGGAACAGCAGGCGCTTCAGGATGCCGCGATAGAACTGGTCGTCATCGACGACCAGCACCTTCAACTTGCTGAATTCAATATCCGCCATCGGGCCCCTCAGCCTTTCACGATCCGTATCTGCTGCCGCAACGCGTCAAACGTGTCGGCAATGTGCCAGCGCAGGTCCTGCGCCGTATCCTCGTCACCCTGTTTCAGGGCGGCTTCAATCCGGGCGAAAAGATCGCCCAGGGCCACGGCACCGACGCCGTTGGCCGATCCCTTCAGGGAATGGGATCCGTCCTTTGCCGCCTTAAGATCCCCATTGTTCAGCGCCTCCTCGACCGACGCCGCACGGGCTTCGGCCTGGATCAGGAAATCATCCAGCAGGCTGATGGCTTCGACATCCAGGTGACCGAACATCTCCTTCAGGCGCGCGGTGTCGAAGATGGTCGGGTCGGTTTCCGGCCTGGGCGTGACCGACGCCGATGCTGCGGGCAGTGCGGGGGCATGTCTGGCGGATACGCGCTGGCGCATCGTGCCTGTCACCGGCAGCCAGCGCAGAATGGCCGCCTCCAGCTTTGCCAGTTCGATCGGCTTGGTCAGATAATCGTCCATGCCGGACGCACGGCATTTCTGCGCCGCGTCGCTGACGGCGTCGGCCGACAGGGCGATGACCGGCACATGCCGCCCGTCGCCGGCCGCTTTCTCATCCGCCCGGATGGCGCGGGTCATGTCATAACCGTCCATCTCCGGCATGTGGCAATCGGTGACCACCAGCCCGAAACGGCCCGTGCGCCATGCCGTCAGCCCCTCCAGGCCATTGCCGGCGATTTCGGCAGCGAAGCCCAGCTTGCGCATGGCTTGCCGGATGACGATCTGGTTGGTGGCATTGTCTTCCACCACCAGCACCATGGCACCCTTCGCCGTCGCCTCTTCCGGCAGGGGCGCCTGCCACACTGTCTCGCTGCTGCCGGTGGTGGCGCTGACATCCAGGGAGGCGCGGCCATCGGCCGCCGCCACCACCTTGATCAGGCGGGCGCGCCGGACTGGTTTGGGAATGGCGGCAAAGATCCCCTTGCCCCGCCCCGCCTCCGACAGGGTGGAGACCAGGGAGACCGGCGCCACCAGAACGGTCCGCGTCCCGCCCGTGCCGTCCGCCATGCCCAGGTGGCGGGCGATGTCCAGTCCGACTCCGTCGCCGGGATAGGCATCGACCAGGACAACATGGAAGGGCGTGCCCGCCCTCGACGCGTTGCACAGCGCGTCGAGGGCCTGGCCCTCGTCCGCGACTTCCACCACCTCGGCCTCGCGTGCCGTCAATGTGCGGGTCAGGGCCGCGCGCTCCGCCGGCAGCCCGCCCAGGATGGCGACCCGCAGACCCCAGAGGGAGAGGTCATCGGTTGCATCCCCGTCCGCATTGCCCGGGTCAAGCGCCAGTTCGAACCAGAAGGTGGAACCTTCGCCGGCTTCCGATGTCACACCGATGCTGCCGCCCATCAGTTCGACCAGCCGTCGGCAGATGGACAGGCCCAGACCGGTGCCGCCAAAGCGGCGGGCGGTTGACCCGTCGGCCTGCGCGAAGGGTTGGAACAGGCGGGACTGCTGTTCGGGCGTCAGGCCGATGCCGGTATCGATGATCTCTGCCCGCAGCCCCACCTTGCCATTGCCTTGTTCACGCTGACGCAGGCGGATCGTCACGCCGCCCTGTTCGGTGAACTTGATGGCGTTGCCGGTCAGGTTCAGCAGGATCTGGCGCAGGCGGGTGGGATCGGCCAGCAGATGGCCTGGAAGGTTCGGGTCGACATCGATGGTCAGGGCCAAGCCCTTTTCCTCTGCCCGGCGGGCCAGCAGGTCGCCCACCCCCTCGGCAAGCGCCAGGATATCCGTGTCGATCCATTCGATATCCAGCTTCCCGGCTTCGATCTTGGAGAAGTCCAGGATGTCGTTGATGATGGTCAGCAGGGCACCGCCGCTATCGCGAACCACCTTGACCATGCCCTGCTGATCTTCATTCAGGGGCGTGTCGGCCAGCATTTCCGCCATGGCCAGCACACCATTCATCGGCGTGCGGATTTCATGGCTCATGGTTGCCAGGAAGGTGGACTTGGCGCGCGTTGCCTGTTCGGCATCATCGCGGGCGCGGGCCAGATCCTGGTTCGTGGCCGCCAGTTCCGCCGCCTGCTGGCGGATCCGGCTATCGGTCCGGCGGCGGAATTCCATGCCGACGATTAGGCCCAGCAGCAGCAGCGCCACCAGGATGGGGGGCGTACTTTCACGGATGACGGCGTGCCAATGGCCCGTTCCATCCTGCGCCATGATCATCCGCCAGGGCATCTTGCGCAGGGGGTGGCTGGTGAAGGTCCAGCCGTCGCGGACCATGCGCATGGGGCCGTCGCGGTTGATCGTTTCCTGTATGGCGGCCTGCAGGGCGGCGTCCGGCGGTTGGCGCCGCCCCCCCTCCTGGCCGGCTTTGCCCAGGATTTGTCCGTCCGGCGCCACCAGCGCCATCGCACCATAGGCTGCCGGAAACCCGTCCAGCATGGACGAAAGGTAGCCGACCGTCATGTCCAGCGCCACGACACCCAGGTGCCTGCCGCCGCTATAGACGGGGATGCCGATGGTGGCGACCAGCCCCTTGCCGCCATCATCCTCGTACAGCCTGGAAAAGAACATGTCGCCGGACGGGTTGTTGGCGGGCAGGGATGCCTGGAAATATTCCATTTCCAGATCCTTGTCCGCGAATGCCAGTTCGTCCGCCGATACCCAGGGATAGACAAATTCAAAACGATTGGCGGAGATGTAATAGACCCAGGGGATGTTCGGCAGGCGCCGCTGGGCCTGGGCAAAGGCGACGTGCAGGGAAAGGGCTGCCTCGATCTCCGCCTCGAACGCCGGCTCGCGGCCGGTCAGCCCCCCCAGGCCGGTCAGGTTGCCCACCATGTCCCGGTTATAGGGCGGCGGCGTCTCCTCCAGCCGGAAGGCGCCGTCGGTATCCTGTGTCAGGGCCCGGCGCAGCGGCGACGGAGGAGCGCCCGGCACGGCCTTGACCAGCCCTTCCTCCATCTGCGCATGCATCAGTTCCAGGAAGTCCAATGCCGTGCCCACGGCCTGTTCCACCCGCCGTGCAACGTCGATGCGGGCCGTCTGCCGATGCTCTTCCAATCGCTGGTTGGCCTCTGCCACCTGCAGCCAAAGGAAGGTGATGACGGCCGCGACAGCCACCACATAAAACAGCAGGTGCCGCACCGGAATCCGCACGATCAGGCCCCCGTTCTCTATCTTGGATAGAGAACGGACCACAAATATTGCTAGATTTCAACTTGGAGTTTGCTTGCGCCTGCGTCTTTGTCTAACGGTGCAGCCACATGGTGACATGCGGAATGCCGCCATCGTCATAGGGTTCGCCTTCCAACTGGAAACCAAACCCTTGATAGAAGCGGGCCAGATGCTGCTGGGCACCGATCCGCACCGGCTGTCCCGGGTGATGTCTGGCCAGCCAGTCCAGGCCGGCGGTTACCAGACGCTGCCCCAGGCCGGTACCGCGCCAGCCGGCGCCGACCGCGATACGACCAATGAATGCAGGCTCTTTTCCGTCGGGGCCGCGGGCCCGCAGATAGGCGGCCAGCGTGCCGTCATCGGCAGTGACCAGCAGATGACCACAATGCGGGTCCAGCCCGTCAATGTCGGGATAGGCGGAATTCTGTTCGACGATGAAGATATCCTGACGGAAACGCAGCATGGCATGCAGGCTGGCCGCCGTGAACGCGTCAAATTCCTGCCAGTCGAACCGCAGCGGCATCGCCCGGATCACCGGCGGGAACCCAGCAGCACGGTCAGCTTCTCGCGCAGGCCGACAACGGTCACCGGCTTGGCGATGAAGGCACTGACACCCAGGTCGCGGGCTTTCAGGACCATGTCCTTCTGCGCATGATTGGTCAGGAAGATCACGGGCGTGCGTCGACCCAGCTCCTCTTTCTGCCGCAACTGCTGCAGGAAGGTCAGACCATCCATCGGTGCCATTTCGATATCGCAGATGATGATGTCCGGTTTGCGCTCCAGGGCGGTAGAAAGACCGCTGGTGCCCTCGTCGGCCTCCCAGATCTGGGCGAACTCCAATTGTTTCAGGATGCGGGACACGACCGTGCGGATGAAGGCCTGATCCTCCACGATCAAGGCACTCATCCGGCTGAAAGTCACGTAAACCGACATGGAATTTTCCCTATGGACGCGTAGCCTGTCCGGGTCTTGCCACCCGATTTGACCACCAGTTGACTACAGAGCGTCAATAGCGGCAACCACTCGATCAATCACGCCGGGAATTTTCAGGGCGTCGATGCCCGCCTCGCTGGTACGGCCGGCCTTCAGCGCGGCTTCGATATGATCGGCCAGGGCACCCAGGGATACTGCGCCCCCATTTTTGGCAACACCGGCCAGGGCATGCACCTTGGACCGCGCCTGATCCAGATCGCCGCGTTCAAAGGCCTGA
The DNA here is from genome assembly GCF_057809655.1 of Niveispirillum sp. FG148. NCBI lineage: Bacteria > Pseudomonadati > Pseudomonadota > Alphaproteobacteria > Rhodospirillales > Azospirillaceae > Niveispirillum > Niveispirillum sp. FG148. The sequence goes on along the minus strand of NZ_JBMDKJ010000020.1, from coordinate 73,301 downwards.
CCCGCCGCAGCGCCCAGTTCGCGCAGGGAATCGGTGAACTCCGCCAGGAAGGCCCGCGCCTCTCCGTCGATACCGCCGAACAGGTCGAGGGTCATGGACGGATCGAACAGGTCGGTTCCAGTGGAACGCGCCGCCGTCAGGCCCGCCGCATCCGGCGCGCCCCCCACCCAGCGCGTCAGGCAACGCTGCAACTGGCCCAGATCCAAGGGCTTTGCCAGGAAGTCGTCCATGCCGGCATTGATGCAGCGCTGGTCCTCCCCCGCCATGGCATTGGCCGTCAGGGCGACGATGGGCAGGCGGTCGATGCCGCGCGCCGCTTCCTCGGTGCGGATGGCGGCCGTCAGCTCGTACCCGTCCATCTCCGGCATATTGCAGTCAGTCAGCAGCAGAGCATGTACGCCCGGCCGCCAAGCCGCCAGGGCGGAGGCACCGTCGGCATGCACCTCGCAGGCATAGCCCAACTGTTCCAATTGTCGCCGGATGACCAGCTGGTTCACCTTCTGATCTTCCGCCACCAGAATAAGGCGGCCCTGTGCGGCAGCCTCTGCCACGCTTGGCGCCTGGGCGCGGGGCGGGGTGGCGGCGGGGGCATCCTGTGTGGTGGTCAGGCGCCCCGCGGCCTGCGCGACGGCGCGGAACAGGGCCGAGCGCCGGACAGGACGGGCGACCAGCCGCAGGTGGGACGGCAATCCTTCCGGACGGCGGGAATCGGCTTCTGCCACCAACACCGTGGGCAGGTCATGGCGGGGCAGGGGCCAATCCGTGCCCGCGGCACCGGCCGTGACCACCAGATGCGCCCGTGTATCACCGGAACCCACCAGTTCGGCACCGGCGTGGGAGAGGTAGGCGGACAGCGTTTCCGCCAGATCCTGTTCCCAGACATCCAGGGCCAGGACCAGACCGGCTATATCGGGAAGGGAACCGGGGGCCGTCTGCTCCGCAACATCCAGATCCAGGGTGAACCAGAAGGTGGACCCGTTCCCCGGCACGCTGTCCAGCCCGATATGGCCCCGCATCAGATCGACCAGACGACGGCTGATGGACAGGCCCAGACCAGTACCGCCGAAGCGACGGCTGATGGATTTCTCCGCCTGGGTGAAGGGTTCGAACAGCTTCGCCTGGATGTCAGGCGCGATGCCGATGCCGGTATCGCTGACCGAAAACCGGATGCGGACCGTGCCGGGATGGGGATCCGGCGCGCGATCAGCGCGGATATTGACCGATCCGCGTTCGGTAAACTTCACGGCATTGCCGGCCAGATTGAACAGGATCTGCCGCAGCCGCACGGGATCGCCCAACACGGCGGCCGGGATGGCGGGATCGACATGCAGGTTCAGCGACAGGCCTTTCTTGCGGGCGTTCGGGGCCAGCGTGTCGGCGACACCCTCCGCGATAGCCGCGACATCCACCGGATGCCGCTCGATATCCATGCGCCCGGCTTCGATCTTGGAGAAGTCCAGGATGTCATCAATGATGCGCAGCAGAGTGACGGCCGATTCCTGCGCCGTGCCCAGCATCTCCTTCTGGTCGCCATCCAGATCGGTGTGGGACAGCAGTTCCAGCATCCCCAGCACCCCATTCATGGGCGTGCGGATCTCATGGCTCATCGCGGCCAGGAAGTTGGATTTCAGCCGGCTGGCGCTTTCCGCCATGCGGGCGCTGCGGATATTGTCGAAGGACCGCAGGCCGGTGATGATGGTGATGAACAGCTTTTCCGACGTCAGCTCGGTCTTCGACTTGTAATCATTGATGTCGTAATTGACGATGACGTCGCGCACGGGCGCCTGGCCGGGCTGACCGGTGCGCAGGATCAGGCGGACATCGCTGTTGGCGAATTCGTCGCGGATGCGGCGGGCCAGCCGCAGGCCGGCATCATCCGTCTCCATCACGATGTCCAGCAGGGCCACGGCGATATCGTCACGCTCGCGGAAGATATCGTCCGCTTCCATGCCGGACCGTGCGGTCAGCAATTCCAGCGGCCGATCTTTGTAGCGCAGGCGGCTGAGGACCAGCCGCGTCATGATATGCACTTCCTCATCGTCGTCGACGATCAGCACGGGCCATGGCGGCGGCGGGGCGGATACTTCCTCGGCCGCCGCGGCGCCCGGCACCTCGTCCTCTTCAGGAGCGAACAGATCATCCCCGTCATCGACCATCAACGCCGGTATCCCCCGATCCGTCAGTGTCGGCCAAATCCGGCCGTTCCAACGCGTGCATGTCCTGTTACCCAGACTATCCGGTGACAGGTGATGGTGCTAGGCGAAAGGCAGGATAGCAGGGCTACCATGTCCGGCAAGCGATAAGGGTTGAACCAGGAGACCCGTCCTTCAATTTCCCCATTCAGGCGCTGGCCTATACGTGGGACTTGCTCCGACGCCGAAGTTGGGATAGGCGTTTCTGCCTCTCCGGTCCCTGAGGGGCCCGTGACGCGGATGGGTGGCCGAGTGGTTTAAGGCAGCGGTCTTGAAAACCGCCGTAGGTGCGAGCCTACCGTGGGTTCGAATCCCACCCCATCCGCCAGATTCTCTCCGTGGACGATGGTCGATCGCCCGGTGTTCAGGCCGGTTCGCCAGATGCTTTTGTCTATGACCGCTATCACAGCTGTCGGTTTCAGGGGCGCAACCCAGCGCTGATTTGCCTTCGTGGCGCGAACCTTCCTATCGTGGCTCAAAACCATTCACGGGGAGGGTATCATGTCGCTGACCGCATTGCTGGTGCCGACGTTTCGGCAATCGCTTCGGGGCCTGTCCAACTGGCTCGACAAGGCTGTATCGCGGGAACAGGCCGAGGGGCGGGATCCCGATGCGCTCCTGACGCAGAGTCTGGCGGCCGACATGTATCCGCTGGCCACGCAGGTGCGTTTTGTCTGCTTCCTGTCACAGGAATCCATCCACCGACTGCGCGGCAGCCAGGTACCTGATGAACTGCTGGCAGTTCGACAGGAAGGATGGGATGCCGGACGCGCGCCGGGAACGGTGGCTGATGCCAAGCGTCACATCGCGTCGGCCTTGTCGTTCCTTGACAGCCTGTCGTCGACGGAACTGGATGCGACCGCGGATCGCGCCATCGTTCTCGACCTGCCGAACGGGATGATCTTTGACCTGACAGGGGAGCAGTTTGCCCGCGACTGGGCACTGCCGCAGGTCTATTTCCACCATGCCATGGCATACGCCATCCTGCGCAGCCAGGGGCTTGATCTGGGCAAGGCGGATTATGTGGGACACATGCTGGCCTATGTCCGGCCCGGAACCTTCCCGTCCCAGGGGTGATCTGACAGCGGGGCGGTGATTACCGCGCATCGTGGAAAATCACCCCCAGTGTGTGCCGCTGGCCGGACCGTACCCGGCTGACCCCATGGCGCATGGTCACGCGGTAATCCCCGCGGGTGCCCTGCACGGGTCGCTGGTTGACGGCGAAGATCACGGCGTCGCCCTGGCGCAGGGGCACCACCTCCGCCCGGCTCTGCATGCGGGGTCTCTGCTCGGTCAGAACGAATTCCCCGCCCTGGAAGTCGCGTCCCGGTTCGGACAGCAGGAACGCCGCCTGCAAGGGGAAGGACAGGTCGCCATACAGGTCCTGATGCAGGCAATTATAATTACCGGGACCATATTGCAGCAGCAGCGGCGTCGGCCTTCTCTGGCCGGCTGCATGGCAGGCGGACAGGAAATCGGCATGGTCTGCCGGGAAGGTCCCCTTCAGCGCCATGCGCCGGTTCCAGTCATTGGCGATGTTGGCCAGCGGCGGATAAAGTGCGGCACGCAGGGTCTGGACCAGCGGGGGCAGGGGATAGCTGAAATAGCGATATTCGCCCTGGCCGAATCCGTGTCGCGCCATGACCACGCGGCTGCGGAAATGCGAGCCGTCGCGGTAAAGTCCGGCAAGGGCCTGACAATCGTCGGGCGTCAGCAGCCCTGACAACAGGGCGCAGCCCCGCACATCCAGCTCACCGCCAACAGCCTGCCAGTCGATGGCCGCCAGCCGCGCATCCAGATCCCGTTCCATACCCTCGCTCCCGCATCCAAGCCGAAGGCCAGGATGACGCGAAGCAGGGATGTCCGCATTCCGATCCTTGCGGTCGGACTGTGATCGATCAGGCAGACTTGGGCTGGCTGGTCAGCAGATCCAGGCAGGCCATGCGCACGGCCACGCCCAGTTCCACCTGCTGCAGGATGACGGAGCGGTGGATGTCGTCGGCCACCAGGCTGTCAATCTCCACGCCCCGATTCATGGGACCGGGATGCATGATCAGGGCACCGGGCTTTGCCACCGCCAGCTTGTCATAGTCCAGACCGAAGAAGCGGAAATATTCGCGCTGACTGGGCAGGAACTGGCCCTGCATGCGTTCCAGCTGCAGGCGCAGCATCATGACGATGTCCGCATCCTTCAGGCCCGTGGCCATGGAATGGTGAACCTCCACCCCCATGCGGTCGACGGCGCCGGGCAGCAGGGTGGGCGGGGCCACGACGCGGACATGGGCCCCCATGATGTTCAGCAGATGGATATTGGACCGGGCCACGCGGCTGTGCAGGATATCGCCGCAGATGGCGACCGTCAGGCCCTTCAACGTGCCCAGATTGCGGCGGATGGTGAGCGCGTCCAACAGGGCCTGGGTCGGATGTTCGTGCTGCCCGTCGCCCGCATTGATGACGGCGCAGTTCACCTTGTCGGCCAACAGCTTGGGCGCGCCCGATTCCTGATGGCGCACGACCAGCGCGTCCAGATGCATGGCGTTCAGCGTCATGGCCGTGTCGATCAGGGTCTCCCCCTTCTTCACGGAACTGCCATCGACGGCCATGTTGATGGCATCGGCACCCAGGCGACGGGCGGCCAGTTCGAAGCTGGTGCGCGTGCGGGTCGAATTCTCGAAGAACAGGTTGACGACGGTCTTGCCGGCCAGCTTGTTCGTCACCTTGTTGTCGCTGCGGTTCTGTTCGACATAGCGGTCGGCCGTGTCCAGCAGCAGATTGATCTCCGGCGCCGTCAACCCTTCGATCCCCAGCAGGTGGCGATGGTTGAACGTTTCGGCGCGGGCGTCGATATCGTGCGGGTGGGCGGCCATGGCGGACATGCTCTCGGGGCTTGGACGGCGTGGATCGGCGGGGCGGGACTATGGTGCCCCGCCCCCACCCTGGCAAGCGTCAGAAAAACCGGTCGGGCATGAACGATGCGGGGGATCAGCCCACGCCGTTGGCCCGCATCCAGTCCAGGCAGCGCTTCCAGGCATCCTTGGCGTCGTCCGGGCGATAGCTGGGCCGATAATCGGCGAAGAAGGCGTGGGGGGCCTCCGGATAGACATGGATCTGGCTGCGCGTCTGCTGGGCAGCGGCCAGCACTTCGCGCATCCGTTCCACATCAGCCAGCGGGATGCCGCCATCCTTGCCGCCGTAAAGCCCCAGAACCGGCGCATTGATCTTCTGCACCAGATTGACGGGGATCAGGGGCTGCAGCGCCGTCGGCGTGCCGGTCAGACGGCCATACCAGGCCACGCCGGCCTTCACCTTCTGGTTATGGGCGACATAAAGCCATGTGGCGCGGCCACCCCAGCAGAAGCCGGTGACGCCCAGCTTGCCCGTATCACCGCCATCCTGGCCGGCCCAGGCCACGGCGGCATCCAGATCGGACAGGACCTGCGCGTCCGGCACTTTGGACACAAGGTCGGAGATCAGCTTGGACACCTCCGTGTAGGACGCGGCGCTGCCCTGCCGGGCGTAAAGCTCCACCGCGACGGCCAGATAGCCTTCGCGGGCGAAGCGCCGGCAGACATCCTTGATATGTTCATGCACCCCGAAAATCTCCTGGATGACCAGGATGACAGGGAACGGGCCCTTTCCCTGCGGCTTGGCGCGATAGGCCGGGACGGTGCCGTCGGAAACCGGGATGGACACCTCACCCGCGACCAGCCCGTCGGCCGGTGTGGTCACGGTCTGGGCGCCTACAGGCAGGGTGGACAGGGCGAATCCGCTGGCAAGGGTGGTCATGGCGAAAAGCCGTCTGCTCAAACTGGGGTTAAGGGGGGAAAGCTGGCACTGCGCCTCGGCGCCGATCGTGTCCATATCTGTTGCTCCCGCGTTTCCAGGGTCGGGCAGGAAGGATAGGGCGTTGCGTACAACCTGCAACCATGTTGGTGGCCGAATGATGCTTGCCGATAAGATGGGGATGCGCGCATTGTGGCTGAACATCGCGTGCCGCACCCGCGCAGGACCGCCCATGACGACCGATCCGAAATCCGAATTGTTGCGGCAGATCCGCGCCATCCGCCGCCGCATCGACCCCGATGTGCTGGCCAAGGCCGAACGCGCAGCACAGGCGGCGGAAGCGGCCCGCACCATGGCGCCGGACCAGGTGCCCTATGACAAGGAAGCGGCGCGCGACGTGGTGGCGGCGTTCCTGCGTGCCCGCACGGACGGTGGCAAATTTGCCATGACGCTGATGGAAAATCTGAAAAAGCCGGAAACCGCCTCCAAGGCCTATGCGGATACGCGCACGGGCCCCCGGCCTGGCGGTCGTCGCATCTGACCCCCATGCCGGGCTGGCGGTCTGCCGTGAAGGACCATCCTGTCTTGATGAACTGGCGATTCTGTCCGGTGATGGGTTTCTGCCTGCTGCTGGCTTTGCTGATGGGCCCCACCAGCGTGTGGGGCCAGCCCGACCGCACCCTGCGTCTGCTGATCTCCGACAGTCTGCCGCCGCCCTATCTCATCCAGTCGGGTGATGACGGGGTGGAACCGACAGGTCTGGCCGTTGATGTCTGCCGCAAGGTGGCGGCGCGTCTGGGCTATGACAGCAAGATGCGTCAGGCGCCGCCCAAGCGCCTGCCGGAACTGGTCCGGGCAGGGGAGGCGGACATGGTCTGCCATGTCTCTTCCGCCTGGTACGCCTATCCCGACGACATGTGGTTCGGACGCCGCCTTTACAGCGCCGACAATGTCTTCATCGCGCCGCGTGAAGCCCGCCCCATCTGCGAGCAATGCCCCCTGCCGCCGGAGGTTGCCACCGTCATGGGCTATGAATATGGCGACCGCATTTCCCAGGCGGTGGAAAGCGGACATATGATCCGGCGGGATGTGCGCTCGGAGGAGAATGTCTTCCGGCTTATTGAATTCGGGCGCATCGAATATGGGATCGTGTCGGAATACACGTTCCGCTATTTCGCGCGCCAGCGGCAGGATCTGACGATCAAGGGCAGCGCCGTCCGCTACAACATTACGGTCGGCGTGCCGCGCAATGGCCCGATCACGGAAGCGGAACTGAAAATCGCCTCGGCCTCCATCCGTCTGCCCGACGATATTGCGCCGGAGTTCAGGCCCTTTCTGGGGCTGCCTCTCTATAAGCGTTAACGCCCCGGCGCCACCCGGCGATAGGACAGGGCCTCGGCCACATGAATGCGCCGCACGCCGTCCGATCCGTCCATATCGGCCAGCGTGCGGGCCACGCGCAGCACCCGATGGTACCCGCGGGCCGACAGCTTCAGCCGCTCTGCCGCATCGGTCAGCAATTGCCGTCCCATCGGGTCGGGCCCCGCCACTTTCTCCAGCACCTCGCCGTCGGCCTCTGCATTCGTGCGGATGGCGGGCTGCCCCCGTGGAACCAGAGCGGCATAGCGGTCCCGCTGCCGGTCGCGGGCGGCGGCGACGCGGGACCCGACCTCTGCCGATCCCTCCCGCGGTGGCGGCAGCGACAGGTCCGAGGCGCTGACGGCCGGGACGTCCACATGCAGGTCGATACGGTCGAACAGGGGGCCGCTGATCTTGCTCTGATAGTCGAGCGCGCATTTCGGCGCCCGGCCACAGGCCAGCGACGCATCGTCCAGATGGCCGCAGCGGCAGGGATTCATGGCGGCGACCAGTTGGAAGCGGGCAGGGTAGGTCACATGATGGTTGGCGCGGCTGACCGTGGCCCGCCCCGTTTCCAGTGGTTGGCGCAATGCCTCCAGCGTGCCGCGCGCGAATTCCGGCAGCTCATCCAGGAACAGCACACCATGATGGGCCAGGCTGATTTCGCCGGGCCGGGCGCGCGTCCCGCCGCCCACCATGGCGGCCAGCGTGGCGGAATGATGCACCTCCCGGAACGGTCGTGTCCGGATCAGCCGCCCGCCTTCCAGCCCGCCGGCGATGGAATGCACCATGGACACTTCCAGCGCTTCCGTCGGGTCCAGGCGCGGCAGCAGTCCGGGAAGGCGAGCGGCCAGCATGGATTTGCCCGACCCCGGCGGTCCCAGCATCAGCAGATTGTGCCCGCCGCTGGCGGCAATCTCCAGCACGCGCTTGGCCGTTTCCTGTCCTTTCACGTCGCGCAGGTCGCGCGCCGTGATCATCGCTTCGCTTTCCAGCTTCGGGGTGGGCCGGGTCAGGACCTGCGTGCCCTTGAAATGGTTGATCAGCGACAGCAGGGATGGTGGGGCCAGGATGTCCAGCCCATCGCCAGCCCAGGCCGCTTCTCCCCCGCTGGCTGCGGGACAGATCAGACCCTTGCCCGACGCCAGGGCGTTGATGGCCGCCGGCAGCACGCCCGCGACGGGGGAGATTGACCCGTCCAGCCCCAGTTCGCCCAGCGCCTGATAACCCGCCATGGCGTCGTCCGGGATGATCCCCATCATCACCAGCAGGGCCAGCGCGATGGGCAGATCGAAATGCGACCCTTCTTTCAGCACGTCGGCCGGCGCCAGATTGACGGCAAGACGCTGCGGTGGCAGGGCGATGCCCAACGCATGCAGGGCGCCGCGCACCCGCTCCCGGCTTTCGCCCACGGCCTTGTCGGGCAGGCCAACGACGGTGAAGGCCAGCGGCCCGCCCGTCATCTGCACCTGCACGTCGATGTCCAGCACATCAATGCCTTGAAAGGCTACCGTTCCTACTCGCGCTGCCACAAATGCCCCCGCCGGACCTTCCCGCTATGGTTAGTATAGTGGAATAGACTTGCAGGCAGGAAGCGCTGATCGGCTGTCGCTGTTGCATATCCGTGCTGGCCACTGCAATCGTTATATTCTTCAATATATCTCGGTATCCTTGCACGCCCATGCAAATCCATACGCTGCATAGGGAAGTCGCCCACGATATCGGGATCGTCCCGTCACCATGGTTCGGCCAATGATCGAAATCTGGAAGACTTGTACGTTCCCGTCCGTCATTCTCCGGTCGATCGCGGTCCTGGCGGGGACCGGTACCTTTCATTTCTTCATTGGGGTGAGCGATGATAAGCCTGAACATCAATGGTCAGGTCCGCGAGGTGGACGTGCCGGAGGATATGCCGCTCCTCTGGGTCCTGCGCGACGAATTGAACATGACGGGCACGAAGTTCGGCTGTGGCCAGGCCCTGTGCGGCGCCTGCACGGTCCATGTCGATGGCCAGCCGACCCGGTCGTGCCAGCTGCCGGCCTCGTCGGCGGTCGGGGCGAAGATCACGACCATCGAAGGCCTGTCGGGCAAGGCGGCCGCCGCGGTGCAGAAGGCCTGGGCTGATCTGGACGTGGTGCAGTGCGGCTATTGCCAGTCGGGTCAGGTAATGGCGGCCACGGCGCTGATCGCGGAAAATCCCGATCCCAGCGATGCCGATATTGAACAGGCGATGGATGGCAATGTCTGCCGCTGCGCCACCTATGTGCGGATCAAGGCGGCCGTGAAGCAGGCCGCCAAGCTGGCGAGGGCCTGAGCCATGATGCTGCGTCAACTGCTCCGTCAGGCGGCCGCCAATGTGGTGGAAGCCGCCCCCAGCCGCCGGTCCTTCCTGAAGGGTGCCGGTGGTGCCCTGGTCATCGGCGCCGCCGTGCCCCTGTCGGGCTTTGCCCAGGAAGCGGCCGGCCGGAAGATCATCGGCCCGGCCGACCCGCGGCCCAACGTCTTCATCCGTATCGCGCCGGATAACAGCGTCACGGTCCTGGTCAAGCATCTGGACAAGGGCCAGGGCATCATGACCGGCCTGACCACCATCGTGGCTGAGGAACTGGACGCCGACTGGGCCCAGATGAAGGGTGAATTCGCACCCGCCGACAGCAAGCTGTACGCCAACCATTTCTTCGGCATCCAGGGCACGGGCGGTTCCACGGCCGTTGCCAACAGCTGGGACGAGCTGCGCATGGCCGGTGCCGCCGCCCGCGCCATGCTGGTCGCCACCGCCGCCCAGCAATGGCAAGTGTCGGCCGATGCCATCACGGTGGCCAAGGGTGTGGTCAGCCACAAGGCATCGGGTAAGTCCGCCACCTTCGGTCAACTGGCCGAGGCCGCGTCCAAGCAGCCGATCCCGGCCAAGGTCAGCCTGAAGGACCCCGGCCAGTACAGCCTGATCGGGAACGACACGCTGCACCGGCTGGACCATATTTCCAAGACCAACGGCACGGCCATCTTCGCCTTGGATGTGCGCCGGCCCGGTCAGGTCACGGCCGTGCTGGCCCGCAGCCCGCGTTTCGGCGGCAAGCTGAAATCGGTGGATGACAAGGCGGCCCGCGCCGTGCCCGGCGTGCTGGAGGTGCTGTCCACGCCGGTTGGCGTGGCCGTTGTCGCCAGGAACACCTGGGCCGCCATCAAGGGCCGCGAAGCCCTGTCCATCCAGTGGGATGACAGCGAGGCGGAAAAGCGCGGCACGGACAAGATCCTGGCCGATTATCGTGAACAGGCGAAGAAGCCCGGCGCCAAGGCCGCCCGTAAGGGCGACGTGGATGCCGCCTTCAAGTCGGCCGCCAAGGTGGTGGAGGCCGAATACAGCTTCCCCTATCTGGCGCACGCGCCGATGGAGCCGCTGAACGCCGTGATCGAACTGAAACCCGATGGCGGGGTGGAGATCTGGGCCGGGTCGCAGTTCCAGGGCGTGGAACAGATGGTCGTGTCCAAGATCCTGGGCACCAGTCCGGACAAGGTGAAGATCAATACGCTGTGGGCCGGCGGCAGCTTCGGCCGCCGTGCCACGCCCAACGCCGATTATATCGCCGAGGCCGCGATCATCGCTCAGGCCCTGGCGGCCAAGGGCAGCAAGGCGCCCGTGCAACTGGTCTGGACGCGCGAGGACGATATCAAGGGCGGCCGTTATCGCCCCCTGGTGCTGCACAAGATGAAGGCCGCACTGGACAAGGCCGGGAAGGTGACAGCCTGGCAGCAGGCCATTGTCAGCCAATCCTTCATGGCTGGAACCCCATTCGAAGCCAACATGGTCAAGGACGGGGTGGACGAGACGGCAGTGGAGGGCGCCTCCGACATGGCCTATGCCGTGCCCAGTCTGGCCGTCGATTTCCACCTGATGAAGTCGCCGGTGACGACCCTGTGGTGGCGGTCGGTGGGCCATACCCATACGGCCTATGCCAAGGAAGCCTTCATCGATGAACTGGCGGCGGCGGCTGGCAAGGACCCGGTGGCCTTCCGTCTGGACCTGCTGGGCGACGCCCATCCCCGCCTGACCCATGTGCTGAAACTGGCGACGGAAAAGGCCGGCTGGTCAAAGCCGCTGGCCGCCGGGCCGGCGGGGACGAAGCGCGCGCGCGGTGTCGCCGTGCATGAAAGCTTCAGTTCCTATGTCGCCCATGTGGCCGAAGTGACGGTGGGCAAGGACGGCAAGATCAAGGTCGATCGCGTCGTCGTGGCCATGGATTGCGGCATCGCCGTCAATCCCAACGTCATCAAGGCCCAGATCGAGGGCGGCACGGGCTTTGCCATCGGCCACGCCCTGCGCGACCAGATCACCCTGACGGATGGTATCGTCGATCAGGCGAATTTCGACGGGTTCGAGCCGCTGCGTTATTCCGACATGCCGGCGGTGGAGGTGCATATCGTCCCGTCGAAGGAACGCCCGACGGGTGTCGGTGAGCCCGGCGTGCCGACGGCGGCTCCGGCTGTCGCCAACGCCGTGTTCAAGGCCACGGGCCAGCACCTGCGCGACCTGCCCTTCGCCAAGGCCGGCGTGGTGTGAGACAGGAAAGGGGCCGGTTCGCAGCCGGCCCCTTTTTCATTTCAGGCGGCCTTCGGCTTCCACGCCTTGGCTAGCGCCACAAAACCAGCCACGTCGATCTCCTCCGCCCGCGCGGTGGGGGCGATGCCGACGGAGAGCAGCAGCGGCTCCGGTTCCTTCATCACCGACTTCAGGGCCACGCGCAGCATCTTGCGGCGCTGGCCAAAGGCGGCCGCCACCAGGGCTTCCATGGTGGCGAAATCCGGATCGTCGGCCGGGCGGTCGCGCGGGGTCAGGTGGACGACGGCGCTGTCCACCTTGGGCGGCGGGGTGAAGGCGCGGGCGGGCAGATCATAGAGATTGCGGCAATGCGCCACCCATTGCGCCATGACGGCCAGCCGGCCATAGGCGTCGGTGCGCGTGCCGGCGACGATGCGGTCGGCCACTTCCTTCTGAAACATCAAAGTCAGCGACTTATATTCCCCCATCCGCTTCAACCAGCCGATCAGCAGCGGCGTGCCGACATTATAGGGCAGGTTGGAGACGACGGCGCGCGGGGCGGGGACCAGATCGACCGGGTCCACAGTCAGCGCATCGGCTTCGATCAGCCGCAGCCGCCCGGCCGAGGCTGCGACCACATCGGCCAGGGCGCTGGCGAAGCGCGGATCGCGTTCCACGGCCGTGATGCTGGCGGCCGGGCTTTCCACCAGGGCGCGGGTCAGGCCGCCGGGGCCGGGCCCGACCTCGACTATATTCACGCCGGTGAAATCACCCGCTTCGCGCACGATGCGGCGGGTGACGTTCAGATCCAGCAGGAAATGCTGACCGAACGCCTTCTTGGCGGCCAGATCATGGGTGGCGATGACATCGCGCAGCGGCGGCAGATGGGACAGGTCACGGCCGTCACTCATGGGGCAATCTCCTGCCGGCGCGCGGCGATCCGTGCGGCGGCATGCAGGGCGGCAATCAGGCTGGAGGCGCTGGCCTGACCCGTACCGGCCAGCGACAGGGCCGTGCCATGGTCGGGTGAGGTGCGGACGAACGGCAGGCCCAGCGTGATATTGACGCCCGTGTCGAAATCCAGGGTCTTCAGCGGGATCAGCCCCTGATCATGATACATGCAGACCACCGCGTCATAGCGGGCGCGGGCACCGGCATGGAACAGAGTGTCGGCAGGGAAGGGGCCCGCGGCGTCGATGCCATCGGCCTGCAGCCGCTCCACGGCTGGGCGGATGATCTCAATCTCTTCCCGTCCCATGGCGCCGGCCTCTCCCGCATGCGGGTTCAGGGCGGCTACGGCCAGGCGCGGCGCCGGGATGCCGAAATCGGCCGTCAGGGCGGCGGCGGTGACGCGGGCGACATGCAGGATGGCATCCGATGTCAGATGCCGGGCGATATCCTTCACCGCGATATGGATGGTGGCCAGCACGACGCGCAGCCCGCCCCCTTCCAGCAGCATGACGGTGCCGTCATCGGGCAGGCCCGCCAGGTGCGCCAGATATTCCGTGTGTCCCGGCCAGCGGAAGCCACAGGCATAAAGGGCACTTTTCTGGATCGGGTTGGTCACCACGCCCGACAGCTTGCCGTCGCGCGACAGGGAAACCGCCCGGTCGATGGCGGCGATCACGGCGGCGCCGTTGGCGGGATCAGGTGTGCCATAGGTGACAGGTGTGGCCAGCGGTACCGGCAGGACGGGCAGAGAATGCGCAAACAGGGCCGGAACCCCGTCCAGCCCGTTTTCCGTCACCAGCGTCACGGGCACATCCAGCCCCAGCCGGGCGGCCAGCGCCCGGATACGATCGGGATCGTCCAGCAAGACGAAGGGCGGCACCGATGCCGCCCCCCTTTCCGTCCAGGCCTTCAGGGCGATGTCGCCACCGATGCCCGCCGGTTCGCCCATGGTCAGGCCCAGCGGTGCAGCCATGGCGTCACATCCGGGTTTCGATGGTGGCCTGACGGCGGAGATCGCGCAGATAGCGGCGCTGCTGCAAATCCATGCGTTCCTGGAACAGCATGTTGCGCACCTGGTCGGGCGGCGGCAGGCTGCCTTCCGGCACGACGCGGTCACAGACCATCAGCAGCATGGCGCCACGGTCGGTCATCAGCGGCGCCGTGGACTGCCCCACGCCCAGCGAGCCGACAAGCTGTGCGATCTGTTCGGGGATATCGCCCAGGCGGGCCAGCGGCTGCGTGAAGATCTGCGCGCCGGGCACGGCCTGGGTCGCCTGTTCCAGCGCTTCGCAGCCGCGGGCCTGTTCGCTGACCTGTTTGGCCGCGTCATAGGCGGCGTCCTGCTTGGACGGATCGGCGATGGGCACGACGAACTGGCGGATGGCGACCTGGATGTTTTTCGGGTCGCCGGCGGCCACGATGCGCTGATCGCGCAGCCACAGGATATGATAGCCGGCTGAACCGCGGATGGGGCGCGAGAACTGCCCCTTCTGCATCTGCTGCAGGGCGCGGTCCAGATTCTCCTCCAACTGGCCCTGCTGGATCCAGCCCAGGTCGCCACCGGTGGCGGCACCGGCGGCCTGTGAGAACTGGCGGGCGACGGCGGCGAAATTGGCACCCCGGCCGATCTGCTCCACCAGCCGCTCACCCAGCTTCTGCACTTCGGGTTCGCTGGCGGCGTTGTCGACGGCCAGGAAGATTTCTGCGACCTGATATTCCGGCTTGCCGGCATTGGCGCGGACACGCTCGATATAGGCGTTGACCTCGCTCTCCGGCACGGTCACCTGCTGGCGCACGACGCGCTGCACGACCTTGCCCCAGGCGATCTGCGCCAGCATCTGCTGACGCATGGTCGCCCACGGCACACCGGCCTGGGCCAGCGCGGCCTTCAGCTGTTCGATATCCATGCGGTTGCGCTGTGCCGCCGCCGTCAGATCGTCGTTCAGCTCATCCTCGGTCACGGTCAGCTTGCGTTCCCGCGCTTCCTGGATCTGCAAGGCCTCGTCCGTCAGCAGGCGGATGACCTGGGGCAGCATGCGCTGCCGATTTTCCGGCGTGTCGGGCAGGCCCGACGACACCATGGCAAGCTGCATGCGTCCTTCGACGTCGGCAACGGTGATCGGCTCCTCATTGACCACGGCTGCGATCCGGCCAAGCTGGGCCTGCGCCGCCTGTGCCCAGGCATTGGTGCCGGACAGGAGGGCGACGGAAAGGGCGGTCGCCCCGATCAGGGCGGTGCGCGCGAAGCTTTTCATGGTCGGTCGGATCACTGTCTTACGTCGTTGCGGGGGTTCTTATAGAGACTTGCACGGCCAAAGGCAAAGCGTACCGGCGGTCAGCCGTCCTCTGTGTGCAGAAGGGCGGCGATGGACAGCAGCAGCGTCACCCCGGCCGGTGCCCAGGCGGCGAGAATGATAGGGATGGAACCGGACAAGCCCAGCGCCATGATCACATCCTTGACCAGGAACAGGATCAGCGCCGTGGCGATGCCGCCCGACACCAGGGCCATAGTGCCGCCCCCGCGCATCTGGCGCAGGGAAAAGGCGGCCGCCAGCAGCACCATGGCAGCGAACAGCACCGGTTGCGCCAGCAGCGTATGCCAGTGCAGCTGATGACGGACCGACGACAGGCCGGTCCGTTCCAGCGTGTTGATGAAGCCGGGCAGCGCCCAGAAAGACAGCGTGTCGGGCGGAGCGAAACTGTCCTGGATTTTCTGTTCCGTCAGGTCGGTGGGCAGCCGGTAGCGCGCCAGGAAGCGGGACTGCTGGCCCGGCTGATTGAACCAGACCTCCGTCAGGTCCCAATAGCCGGGTGTCAGCGCCGCCGCTGCGGCATCCAGGCGCGCCGACATGCGTTCCTGCGGTGTCGACAGCAACACGGTCACCCGCCGCATCTCCAGCGTCCCCGGAACCACAGATTCCGCATGGATGCGATAGGCGCCGTCCTCCGTCAACTGGCTGAGCCACAGTCCGGACCGCCCGACATCCAGGGAGGAGGTCTGGCCGCGCAGATATTTGTTCTCCATCCGCTCGAACCGGGTCAGCATGGCGGCGAAGATCGGGTTCAGCACCGTCACCAGCACGATCCCGATAATGACGGCCCAGGCCATGACGGGGGCCGTGAACTGCCAGACGCTGATGCCGCTGGCCCGCGCCACGACCAGCTCATGCGTGCGTGTCAGGCGCCAGAACGTGTACATGGCGCCGAACAGTATGACGAAGGGGAAGATCTCCTGCCCGATTTCCGGCAGCTTCAGCAGCCCCATGGTAACCACGATGTCGAATGTGGCTTCCGGCCGGTTGGCGGCACGGCGCAGCAATTCGACCGTATCCAGCAGATAGATCAGGGCCAGCAGCGACAGCAGGCCCGCCGCGAACCAGATCAGGAACTGGCGACCGATATAGCCGGACAGGGTGGAGAACAGGCGCATCCGCTTCACCCCTGCCTGGACGACGACGGGGCGGGGATGGCCGGCGGCGTCTTCATCCGGCCCATACGCAGGTACCAGACCCCGATGGGAATGGGGGCCAGGGCCACGACATAAAGCAGTACGGCCATCTGCGGAACCTTGGCGATCAGGTTGACCATGCCGATGACGGCGCTTTGCAGGACCAGCCCGCCCACGGCCGCGATGGTGATGCGTCGGGTCTGCCCCCGTCTTGAAAACTCACCCGGCAACAGGGCTGCCAGGGCGATCACGGCAAAGGACACGGCCAGCAGCGGGGAGGCCAGCCGGTTATGCAGTTCGGCCCGCAGACGGCCGGCGAAGCGCTGGTCGGTGGGATCGGCCGATGGTGTCCACAGCTGCGCCAGCGTCCTTTCACGGGGTTCGACCCAGCGCGCCGGCAACTCGCGCCGTAACGACTGCAGGTCAATGGCATAGCGTTCGAACTCCAGCCATTCGGTCTTGCCCGTCGCCTCATAGAACTTGCTCTGGGTGCCGTCATGGACCAGCACGCGCTGCACCCCATCATTGTCGGTCAGGGTGCCGCGGGCCGCCACGACCGTGGTGGAAATGCCTTCTCCGCGGGTGTCGTGGATCAGGATATCCTGCAAGGTGCCGTCGGGCAGCCGGTCGCGGATATAGATGGTCAGCTTGTCGCCCAGTTCGTTGAAGGCGCCTTCGCGCAACAGGGCGACCGACATGTCGCTGCGCACCGTCTGGCGCAGGGCGACAAGCTGTCGCTGCGCGGCCGGACCGATATAGACCGACAGCAGATAGCAGGCGACCATGGCGCCGGAGGCCAGCACCAGCACCGGCTTCGCCAGTGCCATCGGACCCAGGCCGGCGGCGCGCATGACCACCAGTTCGCTTTCCTGTGTCAGCTTGTTATAAGTGAACAGCACGGCTGTCAGCACGCCGAAGGGCAGGACGATTCCCAGGAAACCCGGCAGCGACAGCACGGCCAGATGCAGGAACATGCCGAATCCGGCGCCCCCTTCCACCACCATTTCCACCAGCCGTAATGACTGGGTCAGCCAGATGGCCGCGGACAGGCCGCCGGTGACCACGGCAGTGGCCAGCACAAGATGGCGAAGCAGGTAGCGGTTGATCTGGTTCATCATTTCCCAAAGGGCCCCGCGCGGGCGGGACGGCATTATGCTATCCATGGCCCTTAAGGGGCGATTGCGTCCTGAACGTGGCGGACCCATCGATTTTGACCCTGCCCGACCTTGACACGGTCACGAGGCTGTTCTTTATCGACTCCCTGCCATGCACACAACCGTCAGCGCCCATGCAGACGGTCCAACAACAAAGAGAGCCCCGGAATGAAAATCGCCTTCTCCTCGCCCGGCCTGCCGAAATCGGGCGCCCTGGCCATCACCGTCGCCGCGGACCGCGCCCTGGGCGCCTTCGGCAGTGAGCTGGATCAGAAGTCCGGTGGGTTCATTGCCCGTGCCATGGAGCAGGGCCGGTTCGCCGGCAAGCCGGACGAGGTGCTGACCCTGGTCGCCCCGCCGGGTGTGGACGTCGCCCGCCTGGTGCTGGTGGGAATCGGTACGGCGGCGGAGTTCGGCCCGCTGAAGGCCAACAATGCCGGTGCCACCGCCTATGCCGCCGTCAGCCTGTCGGGCGAAACCGACCTGACCGTGACGCTGGACGCCCATGACGGGCTGTCGGGCGATGCAGGCGAACTGGCGGCAGAGACGGCGTTCGGTGCTTTGCTGCGTTCCTACCGGTTCGACAAGTACCGGACGACGCTGGCCGCCGACAAGAAGCCGTCGATCAAGAAGGTGACGGTTGGCACCGACGCGGCCAAGGCCGCCAAGAAGGTGTGGGAGAAGCTGGAAAAGATCGCCGACGGCATCTTCCTGACCCGCGATCTGGTGTCCGAGCCGCCGAACGTCCTCTATCCGCAGTCCATGGCCGAACGCTGCCAGGAACTGACGAAGCTGGGCCTGGAGGTCGAGGTCCTGGACGAGAAGAAGATGAAGAAGCTGGGCATGGGCGCGCTGCTGGGCGTGGGCCAGGGCTCGGTCCAGCCGCCGCGTCTGGTGGTGATGACGTGGAATGGCGGTGCCAAGGACGACGCCCCGGTCGCCTTCGTCGGCAAGGGCATCACCTTCGACACCGGCGGCATCTCCATCAAGCCCGCCGCCAATATGGACGAGATGAAGTGGGACATGGGCGGGTCCGGCACCGTCGTCGGCCTGATGGCCGTCCTGGCCGGCCGCAAGGCTAAGGTCAATGCCGTGGGTGTCGTGGCCCTGGCGGAAAACATGCCGGACGGCAATGCCCAGCGTCCGGGCGACATCGTCACCACCATGTCGGGCCAGACGATCGAGGTGCTGAACACCGATGCCGAAGGCCGTCTGGTGCTGGCCGACGCCCTCTGGTACACCCAGGACCAGTTCAAGCCCAAGTTCATGGTCGATCTGGCGACCCTGACGGGCGCCATCATCGTCAGCCTGGGCAATGAACATGCCGGCCTGTTCTCCAACGATGACGACCTGTCGACCAAGCTGACTGAAGCCGGTCTGAAGACGGGTGAGAAGCTGTGGCGCCTGCCGCTGTCGCCCGCCTACGACAAGGACATCGACAGCGACGTGGCGGATGTGAAGAACATTGGCCGTCCGATGACGGCCGGTTCCATCATCGGCGCGCAGTTCCTGCAACGCTTCGTCAACAAGGTGCCGTGGGCGCACCTGGACATCGCCGGCACGGCTTGGTCCAAGGAAGCCAAGGGGGCCGTGCCGAAGGGTGCCACGGCCTTCGGTGTGCGCCTGCTGGATAATCTGGTCGCCACCCATTACGAAGGGTAAGGCCGGATAGGGCGAAGGCCGGGGGTGGCAGCCGCCCCCGGCCTTCACCTATGCTTTCCTGTGTTTCCGAGATCTCAGCCTTTGCTGGAGCTGGTTTGATGCGTCGCACCGTCCTTCCCCTTGTCCTGGCCCTTTTGGCTGCGCCGCTTGCATTGGCGGCAACCACGACGCCCGTGTCCGCGCAGGAGGAAGTCAAGGCCAAGGTCAATGACAGCATGAGCGACGCCCTGCCGCGCCGGGTTGATGGCTGGAAGCGCGGAGAGGTGCGACCGGCAACCGGTGCCCTGCCCATGTACTCCGCCGCGACGGCCGAGGCGGTCTACAAGAAGGGGGAGGTGGAGGTGACGGTGGGAACTGCCCGCAGCCCGACCCTGTTCAAGGCGATCATGGGATCGGTCAAGGTGCCGTCCACCCTGCCGCCCAACGGCAAGATTGAGAATGTCGCCGGGCGCAAGGCCATCGTCATCCGCTATCCGGAAGCCAAGGTGCCGCTTTACCAGATCCAGATCCCGGTGGGCACGGACGGCATTGTCATGCTGACCACACGCACCGGCACGGTGGAACATCTGGTCGAACTGGCCAAGGAAGTGGATTTCGACCCCTTCCCGTTGCGCTGATTCTCAGCGATGACCGAACTGCGTTTCTATCATCTGACCCGCCGCACCCTGGAACAGACCTTGCCGGGATTGCTGGAGAAGTCGCTTGAACGCGGCTGGCGGGTGCTGGTGATGACGGCCAGCGAAGAACGGGCCGAGGCGCTGTGTCAGCATCTGTGGACCTATCGGCCCGACAGCTTCCTGCCGCATGGCACACCCAAGGACGGGAACGCGGCGCACCAGCCCATCCTGATCCAGTCCTTGGATGCGCGCACCAACGCGGCCCATGTGCTGTTGCTGACCGATGGCACCTCCAGCAATCTGCTGGGCGAATATGAACTGGTCTGCGACCTGTTCGACGGCAATGATCCGGAAGCCGTCGCCGCTGCGCGTGACCGTTGGCGTCAGGCGAAGGCCGGCGGCCACGATCTGACCTACTGGCAACAGAATGAACGTGGTGGCTGGGAAAAGAAGGCCTGATTTTTCGGGAGCCTTTGCGCCATCCACCAACGAAAAGGGCCGGGCACCCCGACGGTGCCCGGCCCTGATCGCCATGCCGCAATAGAATCGCGGCTGCGTCTTACTTCTTCTCTTCCGGCGGCGGGGCGGGCTGCTGGGCCTCGGGGGCCGGAGCAGTGGTGCCTTCCGCCGGGGTGGCCGGGGGCGTGGTGGTTTCAGCCGGGGCAGCAGGGGCGGGCGTGGCGGGAGCCGCCTGTTCAGCCGGGGCCGGAGCGGCGGGCGCCGCCTCCTTCTGCTTCTGACCGCAAGCAGCCAGGCCCAGGACCATCAGGCCGGAAAAAACCAGGGGAAGCACGCGCATTGTTCGCTCCTTCGCTTATCGTGGCCGGCGGCCGGGGGCCCATCCCCCCATCGCCGGGTACGCTTCAACGCACCAACCTTGAAGCGTTGAGTCTAGAATGACAACAGTTTGGGTACAGTTTTTTCACCGAAGCGATCATTTTTCCGGCAATCTGCCCAATATCCTGCCGCCAACATGATCAAACTCTCAACAGATTGCGGCAATCCCATGCCATTGGCTGGGTAATTCAAAGGCTTGCAGTGGCAATCGCGTCCTGCCGCAACCGATTACAAGCCAGATCCAGGGCGGTGCGCAATTGCGGGGCCGAATAGGGCTTCTGCACAAAGCCCAAGGGCTTGGCCTGTGCGACCCGTTCCATGGTCTGTTCATCGGCGTAGGCGGAGAGGAATACGCTTCGCACCCCCTTTTCAAGCCACAGCCGCCGGGCCACCTGCACGCCGTCATTGGCGCCGCGCAGCCGGATATCCATCAGCGCCAGGTGCGGGCGTTCCGCCGCCGCCGCCGACAGCGCCTCCAACTCGGACGCGGCGATACCCACCACATCGAACCCAAGTTCAGTCAGCGTCAGCCGCACGCCAAGTGCCACCAAGGCGTCGTCTTCGACGATCAGGACCCGGACCGGCATATCAGACGGCAGCACTGAACCCACGAGGCCACCCCTCAGGCTTGCACGCAGGGACTGCGTGCATTTGCATGGTTGCTGCTATTTTCAATACGGTAACAATGCAAGGCACGCAACCCGCCCAACTGTCCGTAACCTGGATAGGCCGAAAGGCAAGTTTTCCATTGCTGCAGCGGCGATCAGCGTTCGCCCGTCATGAAAAAGGCCCCTGTCCGGGATTGGAAACAGGGGCCTTGGTCAGGGATTTATGGATGGCGATGCCGGCGCTTGAGGCCGGTGATCGGTTACGATCACCGGGACGGGGGATTATTGGCCGGGAATCGGCGCATATTTGCCGGCGGTCCAGCGGTAGACGACATAGTCGGTGACCTTACGGTCGCCCTTGGCATCAAAGGACAGCGGGCCGATCACGGTGCTGTATTCACCGTCACGGATGGACTTGGCCACCTTTTCGGAATCCACTGATTTGGCCTTGGCGGCGCCGCCGGCCCAGACCTGAACCGCCGCATAGGTGTAAAGCGTATATGCCTCCGGTTCGAATCCGGCGGCGCGGAAACGCTTCACCACGTCGGCGGCTTCCGGCTTGTCGCGATATTCGTTGCCGAACGTCACCAGCGCGCCTTCGGCCGACGCACCGGCGATGTTCCAGAATTCCTGGTTCACGGTGCCGTCACCCGACATGAACACGGCCTTCAGCCCCGCATCGGCCATCTGGCGGACCAGCAGGCCCGCTTCGGTGTGCAGACCACCGAAATAGACGACGTTGATTCCCGCGTCTTTCATCTTGGTGACCAGGGCCGACATGTCACGGTCGCCGACATTGACGGCGTCGAACATGGATTCCGTCTTGCCGCCCTTCTTCAGCGCCGCGCGAGTCGCTTCCGCCAGACCACGGCCATAGGTCGTCTGGTCATGGATGACGGCGACCTTGCCATCCTTGTGATTCTTCAGCAGCCAGGCAGCGGCCACATCACCTTGCTGATCGTCACGGCCGCAGGTGCGGAACACCGTGTCCAGGCCCTGTTCGGTCAGTTGCGGATTCGTGGAAGCGGGGCTGATCATGATGATTCCCTCGTCCGCGAACACCTTGGAGGAGGGGATGGAGACAGCGGAATTGAAGTTACCGAAAGCAGCGACGCCGCCTTGGGTGGCCAGCTTGTTGGCAACCGCGACGCCCTGGCTGGGATTGGATGCGTCGTCCAGATTGACCAGCTTCAGCTTCTCGCCCAGCAGGCCGCCCTTGGCATTGATGTCGGCCACGGCCATTTCGGCGCCGCGGCGCATCTGTTCGCCAAAGACAGCGTTGGGGCCGGTCAACGGCGCCACCAGGCCCACAACCGTGTCGGCAAAGGCCGGCAACGCGGTCAACATGGTTGCGGCCGCCAGGGCGGCGGCGAAGCTCTTCTTCAAATTCATTGTCGCCAATCTCCTGCGAGGGCTTTGTCCGTGAAGGTGAAGCTATCACGGGGTCCTTTCCCGTCAAATCCGTACATGGGCGGCACCGTGACGATTGGTGCTTGAAGCGCAGCGTCCGATTTGCTATCCACCGCCAACCGCCGGGGGCGATAAGCCCGAAGCGGTCTTCCGGCATGTGTTTGCGGCCGTGGCGGAATTGGTAGACGCGCAGCGTTGAGGTCGCTGTGGGGCAACCCGTGAAAGTTCGAGTCTTTTCGGCCGCACCATGACCCAGATGCGAAAGCCCCGGAACAGCGATGTTCCGGGGCTTCGTGCTTCTATGGCCCCGGCACAATCGCAGCACCCCGGACAGGATCGTTGCAGGTGAAACGGATGTTCTAAGTCAATGGCAAGGTGTCATATGGTTATACCCCTGCTGGCTGGTCGTTAGGTGTATTTCTTTTTGCCTATAACTGTGCATAGATAAACGCTCCTGGAAACCATGAGTGTGAATCGTGCGCGACTTTTCGAGATTGGATAAGTTCCTGGATGGCCTTCGCGGCGAGATCTACGCAGAGCCTCCGACCGAGCCCGCGATCACAATCACCGCTGTCATGGTAAACAGCCTGCGCGAAAAGGGCGTCATCAAGGCCGACATGGATATTCTGGATGTCGGTTGTGGCCAGGGCGTGGCCTTGAAGCATTTCAAGGATGCGGGGGCCAGGGCGGTTGGTGTGACCATCGGTGCCGATTATGATGTCTGCAAGGCAGCCGGCTATGATGTGATCGAAGCCGACCAGAGCTTTCTGGAATATCCTGATCAGTCCTTTGATTTGCTGTGGTGCCGGCACGTACTGGAACACAGCCCGTTCCCTCTGTTCACGCTGTCTGAATATTTTCGCCTCACCCGTGTGGGCGGCCACGTCTATGTCGAGGTGCCGGCACCTGATACGACGGCACAGCACCAGGAAAATCCAAATCACTACAGTGTCTTTGGCCTTACTGCCTGGCGAAGCCTGATGGTCAGGACCGGGTTCAGCATCGTCGAAGCGACCGCCGTTAACCCCATCGTCAAGTGCGGACCCGACACTTATTGGGCCTTCCTGCTGCGGCGTGACTTTTAAAACCGACTGTTAAGGCCAGGCGGCGGTGCGCCGAATGCACTGCCGTCTGGATTTGTGTGCATCGGTGCCTCGGCCGTACCCCGGCGGGCGAACGGCGATCCCTGGCACCGCAGGGCCAGAGCGACAGGTCCTGATCCCCACGGATTGGCAAGACCCGGAACAGGGATCGACATCTCTTTGTCATGGGCAGACACGGCACGACGGAATGTTGTGCCGTCCATTCTTGTTTGCCTGCTTCCCGCGGACCGCATTCCCCTATGGCTGGACAGCGGGACCGTGTCGGGCCTAACTAAGAGCCAATAAAAATCCGTTCAGGTTGCTGGAGTGCCCCCCTAAATGACCGACGCCTTCCGCGACGCGGCGCTTGATTACCATCGCCTGCCTGTCCCCGGTAAAATCGCCGTCACACCGACCAAGCCACTGGCAACACAGCGCGATCTGGCGCTGGCCTATTCGCCCGGCGTGGCGCATGCCTGCGAGGCGATCGTCGAGGACGAGACCAATGCGGCCAAATATACCAGCCGCGGCAACCTGGTGGCGGTCATCACCAACGGCACGGCCGTGCTGGGCCTGGGCGATATCGGCCCGCTGGCATCCAAACCGGTGATGGAAGGCAAGGGCGTTCTGTTCAAGAAGTTCGCCGGCATCGATGTCTTCGATATCGAAATCAGCGAGAAGGACCCCGACAAGCTGGTCGATGTCATCGCGGCCCTGGAACCGACCTTCGGCGGCATCAATCTGGAAGATATCAAGGCGCCGGAATGTTTTTATGTGGAGCGCAAGCTGCGCGAGCGCATGAACATTCCCGTCTTCCATGACGACCAGCACGGCACCGCCATCATCGTGGCCGCCGCCATCACCAACGCACTGAAGCTGACCGGCCGCGACTTTGCCAATGTGAAACTGGTCTGTTCCGGCGCTGGGGCGGCGGCACTGGCCTGCCTTGACCTGCTGGTCGATATGGGTCTGCCGGTGGAGAATGTCTGGGTCAGCGACATCAAGGGCGTGGTCTATCAGGGCCGTACCGAACTGATGGACCCACGCAAGGACCGTTACGCCAAGGCCACCAACGCCCGCACGCTGGACGATATCATCGGCGGCGCTGACATCTTCCTGGGCCTGTCCGCGCCCCGCGTGCTGACCCAGGACATGGTGAAGAAGATGGGCGAGCGGCCCATCGTCATGGCGCTGGCCAACCCGACGCCGGAGATTATGCCGGACGAGGTCAAGGCCGCCCGTCCCGACGCCATTGTCGGCACCGGCCGGTCGGACTTCCCCAACCAGGTCAACAATGTCCTGTGCTTCCCCTTCATCTTCCGCGGCGCGCTGGATGTCGGGGCCACGACCATCAACGAGGCGATGAAGATTGCCGCGGTGAAGGCCATCGCCCGTCTGGCCCAGGCGGAAGTGCATGACGTCGTTGCTATGGCCTATGGGGAGGCACCGCCCAGCTTTGGCCCGGAATATCTGATCCCGCGCCCCTTCGACCCGCGCCTGATCCTGGAAATCGCGCCGGCCGTGGCCAAGGCTGCCATGGACAGCGGTGTGGCCGTACGCCCCATCCAGGATTTCGACGCCTATCGCGAACAGCTGGGCCAGTTCGTCTTCCGCTCCGGCCTGCTGATGAAGCCGGTTTTCGCCAAGGCCAAGGCCGATCCGCGCCGCATCGCCTATGCCGAGGGTGAGGAGGAACGGGTGCTGCGCGCCGCCCAGCAGGTCCTGGAAGATGGTATCGGGCAGCCGATCCTGATCGGCCGCCGCGAGGTTGTGGCCCGGCGTATCGAAAAGCTGGGCCTGCGCCTGCGCTTGGGCGACAATGTGCGTCTGGTCGACCCGCAGAACGACCCAGCCTACAATGATTATTGGCAGACCTATCACCGCAAGATGGAACGTGGCGGCGTGTCGCCCGACCGCGCCCGCCAGGTGGTGCGCACCAATTCCACCGTCATCGGGGCGCTGATGGTGGAAAAGGGGGAGGCCGACGCTCTGATCTGCGGCACGGTTGGCCTTTATGACTGGCACATGAAGCATGTGAATGACGTGATCGGGAAGAAGCAGGGGGCCCGCGTCATGGCGGCCCTGTCGGTTCTGATCCTGAACCGCGGCACGTTCTTCCTGACCGACACCTATGTCAACGCCAACCCGACCGCCGCCGATCTGGCGGAAATCACCGACATGGCGGCGGAAGAAGTGCGGCGTTTCGGTCTGGCCCCGAAGGTGGCGCTGCTGTCGCATTCCAGCTTCGGCAGCCACGCGGACATGTCCGCGGTGAAGATGCGGGAGGCGCTGCAGGCCATCAGGGCCCGCTGCCCGGACATGGAGGTGGAGGGCGAAATGCACGCCGACGCCGCCATCAGCCCGGAAATCCGCAGCCGTATCTTCCCCAACAGCCGCCTGAACGGGTCCGCCAACCTGCTGGTCATGCCCGACCGCGACAGCGCCAACGTGTCCTTCAATCTGCTGAAGGTGCTGGGTGACGGCCTTGCCGTCGGTCCGGTGCTGCTGGGGGCGGCCAAGCCGGCGCACATCCTGACGCCGTCCGTGACCGTGCGCGGCATCGTCAACATGTCGGCCCTGGCCGTCATCGACGCGCAGATGCACACCCCCATCAACGGTTGAGGCGACGCCGCTGTATCGCTGCTGCCGGACCCGTGGTACAGCCGGAGGGAAGTGGGGACGGAGGAGAGGCAGGGGACAGGCACATGAAGAACCTTCCCCTTGTCGGCTGCGGGACCGGTCGCCCCCACTGAGGTGGTATACGGTCATCGTCCGGCATTGCGCCGGGGTGTTACGCATATGGCCCACAGGTCGGGTTTCACCCGGCCGTTACTGGGCCATATGCTGACAGAGGCCGGCTTTCTGAAAGTCGCCATCATCCGGCGGGCCCGTCCCTATTACGACCTCTGGGCGGTCGCGACACGGTGGGATGCAAGCGCGGAAGAATTGTGTGCCCTGGCCGGGCAGCATTTCCCACCAGCGCCCGCCCACGCCCGTTGATAACCGGGGACGGATATCCGCCATCGGATATCCGTTGAAACCAGAGAATGGGAGACCGGCCCATGGCAAGGATGCCGGATGATCTGCCGCCGCATTCAGTGGAAGCCCTGCTGGCGGCCGATGAGAGGGACGCTGCTGCCGCCGCCCTGGCGGCACTGCACCCCTCCGACATTGCTGATCTGTTGGAGCAGGCGGACGACGACCGGCGCGACCTGCTGATCGCCTTGCTGCGACCGGATTTCGACGGGGAAATCCTCGCCTACCTCTCCGTCGATCTGCGCGAAGAGGTGATGGAACGGCTGGAGCCCAAGGCATTGGCCGCAGCCGTGGCGGAATTGGATACCGATGACGCAGTCGATGTCATCCAGGATCTGGACGAGGAAGCACAGCTCTCCATCCTGTCCAACCTGCCGCCCGAGGCACGGGCGCTGGTAGAGGAGGGGCTGACATATCCAGAATATTCCGCCGGTCGCCTGATGGGACGCGCACTGGTGTCGGTGCCGGAATTCTGGACTGTCGGGGGACTGCTGGACTATCTGCGGGCAGCCGCCACGACCGACGACAGTCACCTGCCGGAGGAATTCTACGATATCTTCATCGTCGACCCGATGCACCGCGTTGTCGGCAGTGTGCCCCTGTCACGCGTGCTGCGGGCCCGGCGTGGTATAAAGCTGAACGAGATTCTGCACCAGGACATCCACCGGATTCCCGTCACCATGGACCAGGAGGAAGTGGCCCGGCTGTTCCGCAATTACGGGCTGGTGTCCGCGCCGGTCGTGGACAGGGCGGATCGGCTTGTGGGCGTCATCACCGTCGACGATGTGGTGGACGTGATCGAGGAGGAGGCGGAAGCAGACCTTCTGGCCATGGGCGGCGTGGGGGAGGATGATCTTTACCGGGCCGTGCTGTCGACGGCCCGCTCCCGGTTCCGCTGGCTGGCCGTAAATGTGGTGACGGCCCTGATCGCAGCGACGGTGATCAACCAGTTCTCCGGCACCATTGCCCAGGTTGTGGCGCTGGCATCGCTGATGCCCATCGTGGCCAGCATGGGCGGCAATGCTGGTACCCAGGCGCTGACGGTGGCGGTGCGCGCCTTGGCAACCAAGGAGTTGACCAGCGCCAACGCTGCCCGCGTGATCGGCAAGGAAGTGCTGGTCGGGTTGCTGAACGGCTTGGCTTTGGCCGGCATTGTCGGCGGCATCGCCTATGCCTGGTTCGGCAATCCGCTGATCGGGATCGTCATTGCCGGTGCCATGATCATCAATCTGCTGTGTGCCGGGCTTTGCGGGGGGTTGATCCCCTTCCTGCTGGATCGGATTCGGGTCGACCCCGCCGTGGCGTCGGGCGTGTTCCTGACCATGGTCACGGACGTCGTCGGATTCCTGTCCTTCCTGGGATTGGCGACCTTGATTCTGCTCTGAGCGGATGAAAAGGCTATAACCAACGGCCTAGGCATGGGCTGGGCGGCCAAGTCTGTAACAGGCTTACCAGACCATTTTGTAACGTTCCCGCCCAAATGATTGCACCCGATTGTATGCATGGGCCGAAATTTGTAACTTTATATCCGACTGATGGATGATTTCTGATCATCGCGGGTAGGCCGGGACAATATGTTCGGCAATTAAATTACAAAATAGGTAAATAATCTTTTCGATTCATACGGAAATTTCATTTATTATGAAATATGATTCTAATATTGCGTACGTATTGCAGGAATGCAACAGCGCTGAATCTGTTTACACGATTGGAGCCCACCGTTCTTGTCGCTGGCCCCTGCGTCGTCGTTAACTGGTACCAACCTGCAAGGGATGAATTCCGTTCGGCCTGGGGAAATGTCGGCGGACACCGGCGGGGAACTACAATGGGGTAAGAGATGACAATCCAACACAGCGCGTCGGACCGCGCGTTGCGCGCCGTTCTGCTTTCCGGCGCCACCGCTATTCTGCTGACCGGTATGCCGGCTTCGGCTCAGACGGCTCCAGCTTCCAGCAACCAGTCCGTCGGTATTGAAGAAATTGTCGTCACGGGTTCGCGCATCCGTCGACCCAACGTCGACAGCGCCGTTCCGGTGACCAGCGTGTCCGGTGAGGATCTGCAGGCCACGGGTAACGTATCGCTCGGCGACGTGCTGAACGATCTGCCGGCCCTGCGCTCGACCTATGGCAGCGCCAATTCCACCCGCTTCATCGGCACCGCCGGCCTGAACCTGCTGGACCTGCGCGGCCTGGGTGTTTCGCGCACGCTGGTGCTGCAGAACGGGCGTCGCCATGTTGGTGCGTCGGAAGGCTCCAACACCGTTGACGTCAACATGATCCCGACCGACCTGGTCGAGCGGACCGACGTGGTAACTGGTGGTGCCTCGGCCATTTACGGTTCCGACGCCATCGCCGGCGTTGTGAATTTCGTGCTGAAGGATAATTTCGAAGGCACGGTGATCCGTTCGCAATATGGCCTGACCGGCCATGGCGATGCGCAGAGCTATTTCGTCAGCGCCACCACGGGCGGCAATTTTGACGAAGGCCGCGGCAATGTCGCGATGTCCGTCGAATATGCCGACCAGAATGAACTGATGATGATGGACCGCGACTGGTCGCGCAGCCGCGCCGGTTTCGTCATCAATGAGCCGACCTCCGGTGAGCCGGGCGGCACTGACGGCATCCCCGATCGCGTGTTCGTGAAGGATATTCGGAACGTCCTGTTGAGCGAAGGCGGCTCCTACGTTGCATCCTGCCCGGCAAGCTTGACCGGTGCGGCGCGTGAAGCCCGTTGCAAGCCCGGCGGGAACATCCCGCGCGTGTTCCGCTTCCAGCCTGACGGCACCTTGAAGGAAGCCAACTACGGCACCACCGATTTCCGGACCTTCGCCAACAACAGCGATGGCGGCGATGGCACGACGCTGCGCCGTTACGGTCAGCTGCAGCCGGGCATCGAGCGTCTGGCCGTCAATACGCTGGGCCATTACGAGGTTTCGCCGGCCTTCGTGCCGTTCTTCGAAGCCAAGTATGTCCGTAACGACGTCAAGCAGCAGTC
This sequence comes from Niveispirillum sp. FG148, assembly GCF_057809655.1. Classification (NCBI taxonomy): domain Bacteria; kingdom Pseudomonadati; phylum Pseudomonadota; class Alphaproteobacteria; order Rhodospirillales; family Azospirillaceae; genus Niveispirillum; species Niveispirillum sp. FG148. The sequence continues at coordinate 43,631 of NZ_JBMDKJ010000020.1, read as the reverse complement.
CAGCCCGAATTTCAGCCAGGGCGACCTGATCATCCACCTGGACAACCCGTTCCTGACCAGCCAGGCGCGGACCCAGCTGAATTCGCTGATCCCGGGCACGTCGGCGTCGCGCACCTTCTCGGTCAACCGTAACAATCTCGACATGGGCAGCCGTGACGAGACGACGACCCGCGAAACCTATCGCGCCGTCGTCGGCACCAAGGGTGAGTTCAACGACGACTGGAATTACGAGATTTCGCTGAACTACGGCGAATTCCGCAGCAAGATGCAGTCCGGTGGCAACCGTATCGAACAGCGTTACCAGTTCGCTACCGACGCCGTCCGTGACAGCACCGGCAAGATCGTCTGCCGCGTGACCGCCGATCCGTCGGCCCGCGAAGCCATCGATCCCAGCCTGGAAAAGTATCTGGCAGACGACGTGGCCAAGTGCGTGCCGATGAATGTGTTCGGCGAAGGCGCCATGTCCCAGGAAGCCCTGGACTATGTGATGACGACGTCCAGCTACCGGGGCATGCAGAAGCAGTTGGTTGCCGGTGGCTTCATCTCCGGTGACAGCTCCGACCTGTTCGAACTGCCGGCCGGTCCCATCGGTTTCGCCGCCGGTGCGGAATACCGTCGTCAGACCTCCTATTACGCATTCGACGAGTTGGTGCGTGACGGTGCCACCTTCCTGAACGCCATTCCGGAATTCGATCCGCCGGCGTTTGAGGTGAAGGAAGCCTATGCCGAAGCCAACGTCCCCTTGGTGAAGGATGTGCCGTTCTTCCAGGAACTGTCGGCACAGGGCGCCGTCCGCGTCGCGGATTACAAGGGCGAAACCGGCACCGTTCTGGCCTGGAATGCCGGCGGTACCTGGTCCCCGCACAGCTGGATCCGCTTCCGCGGTAACTACTCCGTCGCCGTCCGTGCTCCGGACCAGAGCGAACTGTACGAGTCGCAGACGCAGAACTTCGCGTCGATCAACGATCCCTGCGATGTGAACTATATCAGCAGCGGCAATGCCAACCGTGCCAAGAACTGCGCAGCCGCTGGCATCCCGACGGGCTTCATCAATGAACTGGCCCGTTTGCAGACGGCTGAAATCCTGTCGGGCGGCAACCCGCTGCTGACGGAAGAGAAGTCGAAGTCCAAGACCCTGGGCTTCGTGTTCACCCCGGACGATATCGTCTCCGGTCTGTCCCTGACCGTCGACTATTTCGATATCAAGGTGAACAACGTCATCGCCTCGGTGTCGGCGCAGCAGATCGTCAATCTCTGCTATGACTCGGCCAGCCTGGACAATGCGTTCTGCGCCCTGATCAAGCGTCAGCCGGCCGGCAGCATCAACCCGCGCACGGGCGAGAGCAACGCGTTCTTCTTCGTGCCGCAGGGTATCCTGCAATCCTCTCTGAACTTTGCCAGCCGCGTTTCCCGCGGTGTCGATTTCGAACTGAACTACAACACCGACATCGGTGATGTCGGCTCGCTGGAAACCCGCGCCATCGCGACCTATGTCCGTCAGCGCGATAATTTCCCGAACGTTCAGGATCGGAAGTTCAAGGATCAGATCCTGTGGGAACTGGGCGACCCGAAATGGTCGGCCAATTTCTCGGCCAAGTTCATGACCGGTGCCTGGGCTTTCAGCTATGGGATGAACTTTATCGGCCGCATGGCCATCCCGACGATCGAAGCCATCCGTTCGGTCCAGGGCCGTCCGCCGGAGAACCCGGATTACGGCACGGAGCTGTGGTACCCGAACATGTTCTATCATGACATCCGCGTCGCCTACGATCTCACGGATGGTCTGAACCTGTATGCGGGCGTCAACAACCTGACCGACCGCGATCCGCCGTTCGGCGTTACGGGTACGGGCGAGGGTTCCGGCATGTACCAGAACAAGGGCCGCTTCTTCTATGGCGGCTTCAAGTACAGCTTCTGATGCTTCAGGGCTTCCGGCGCGGCCACCGCCGCGCCGGACTCTTTCCCAAACTTGCTCAAGGTCCGGCCGATGCCCTGCATCGCCGGGCCTTTTTCTTGTCATTTCGTGTCCGGAATAAAAAGGCCCGGCAGAATTTCTTCTGCCGGGCCTTGCCGATAAGTCGATGTGGGGAACAGAAGCAGCGTCAGCCCTGCAGACGCTTCATCCAGCCTTCCATCCACTTGATGTCGTAGTCGCCGTTGATGAAATCCGGCTCCGCAATGATCTTCTGATGCAGCGGGATGGAGGTATCGACACCGGTGATGACGAATTCCTCCAGCGCGCGGCGCAGTCGCATCAGGCACTCGTTGCGCGTGTTGCCATGAACGATCAGCTTGGCGATCATGCTGTCGTAATGCGGCGGTACCCGGTAGCCGTCATAAAGCGCGCTGTCGACGCGAACGCCCAGACCGCCCGGCGCGTGGTACTGCTTGATCTGGCCCGGTGACGGCATGAACGTTTCGGGATGTTCCGCATTAATGCGGCATTCGATCGAATGGCCGTGGAAGCGGATATCCTGCTGCGTGTACCCCAGCGGTGCGCCGGTGGCGACACGGATCTGTTCACGAACCAGATCGACACCCGTGATCATCTCCGTGATCGTGTGCTCGATCTGCAGCCGGGTGTTCATTTCGATGAAATAGAACTGCCCGTTCTCGTACAGGAACTCCATCGTCCCGACGCCGCGATAGCCCAGCAGCTTGGCCGTGCGGGCGGCCAGCGAGCCGACCTTCTCCCGTTCCTCGGCATTCAGGGCCGGGGAGGGGGCCTCTTCCACCACCTTCTGGTGACGGCGCTGGATGGAACAGTCACGCTCGCCAAAATGCACGACATTGCCGTGATGGTCGCCCAGCAGCTGCACTTCGATATGGCGCGGATTGGCGAGGTACTTTTCCAGATAAACCTCGTCATTGCCGAACGCGGCGCGGGCCTCGCCGCGGGCCAGCTGATAGGCTTCCCGCAGTTCTTCCTTGCTGAAGGCGACCTTCATGCCCTTGCCGCCGCCGCCGGCCGCGGCCTTGATCAGCACGGGATAGCCGATCTGGTCGGCCACATTGGCCGCCGTTTCGAAACTTTCCACCGGGCCGTCGGAGCCGGGAACGCAGGGCAGTCCCAGCGCGATCACCGTCTTCTTGGCGGTGACCTTGTCACCCATGATACGGATATGGTCTGGCGTCGGCCCGATCCAGGCAAAGCCATGCTCGATCACCATATCGGCGAACTGGGCGTTTTCCGCCATGAAGCCGATGCCGGGATGGATGGCGTCGGCCCCGGTGATGGTGGCCGCCGACAGGATCGCCGGGATGTTGAGATAGCTTTCCTTGGCCGATGGCGGACCGATGCACACACTTTCGTCCGCCAGACGCACATGCATGGCGTCTGCGTCGGCCGTGGAATGCACGGCCACCGTCTTTATGCCCATCTCGCGGCAGGCACGGTGGATGCGAAGGGCAATCTCGCCGCGATTGGCGATCAAGACCTTGTCGAACAGGCCGTCCTGGGTTTTCGCCGTCATGGGCCGGTCACTCGATGATCATCAGCGGCTGGCCGAATTCGACCGGCTGCGCGTCGGAGACCAGGATTTCCGTCACCGTGCCACCCTTGGGGGCCTTGATCGGGTTCATGACCTTCATGGCTTCGATGATCATGACGGTCTGGCCGGCCTTCACGCTGTCGCCGGCCTTCACGAAGGGGGTGGCGCCCGGTTCAGACGCCAGATAGGCGGTGCCGACCATCGGCGACTTCAGCGCACCGGGATGCTGGGCCGGCGGCACGGCGGCCGGGGCGGCGGCGGGCACCGGGGCAGCTGCCGGCGCGGCGGCCGGCGCGGCATAGGCCATCGGAGCATAGCCCATCGGGGCCGGCGGAACAGCACGGCTGAGCCGGATGCGCCGTTCGCCTTCCGAATATTCCATTTCCGTCAGACCGGACTCCTCCAGGAGTTTGGCCATGATACGCACGAACTCGGCATCCAGATCGAAGCTCGACATGGTTTTCTCAACCTTATGCAAAAGGCGTCGGGGACATCAGGGCTTGGTTCCGGCGCGGACCAGGCGGTCGGCCGCCTGCAACGCCAGCACATAGCCATGCGACCCCAGGCCGCAAATAACCCCCCTTGCTGCCATCGAGACATATGAATGATGTCTGAACGGCTCGCGACGGAAGATGTTGCTCAGATGAACCTCGATAACGGGCAGGTCAACCGCCGTCAACGCGTCCAGTATGGCCACGGAGGTATGGGTATAGGCTCCGGCGTTCAACAGGATGGCGGAACGTGTTCCGCGCGCCTGCTGGATCCAGGTGACCAGTTCGCCCTCATGGTTCGACTGGCGGAAATCGATCTCCAGACCCAGGCGATCGCCCTCGGCCCGGCACAAGGATTCCACATCGGCCAGCGTCTCCGCCCCATAGATATGGGGCTCACGCGTGCCGAGCATGTTCAGGTTCGGCCCGTTGAGGATGAGGATTGACGGCTTTTGCGCCAAGTTGGTCGCCCTGTTGTGATGATCACCGGAAGCCGGGCGGTTATAACACGGCCACGGATTGGGGCAATGGCCGTAAAAATTACGTAAACGTAAGCTGTTTATTCATGCCATCGGGCAATGTTTTGTCCGTTCCTGTGCTTAACCGGTCCCGGTATCACCGGATAAGCCGCGTGGGTCCATCAAGGGCGCGGCCCTTGCTGCCCGCAAAGGCCCGTACGCCCCGGCGTGATCGGCCCCTTTGTCACGAATCGAGGGGGCCGATTGCCGGTGGAGGTATGAGCCTTCAGCCGTTCTTCTTGGCGGCGCGGGCTGCGTTGAACAGCGCGACGAACTGACTGGCATCGATGGCGCCCGGCACCACCGTGTTGCCGATCACAAAACCGGGCGTGCCGCGGATACCCAGCTTCTGCGCCAGTTCCATGTTGGCCTTGATCTCCGCCTCGATGGCCGGATCACCCATGTCCTGTTCCAGCTTCTTCAGGTCCAGGCCCACATCCTTGGCCACGGCCCGGATCGCGTCGGTATCCAGGCGCCCCTCATGCGTCATCATGGCGGTATGGAACGCCTCGTACTTGCCCTGGCGGTTGGCGGCCAGGGCGGCCTTCGCGGCTTCCTTGGAAGAGGGGGCCAGGATGGGGAATTCCTTGTAGACCACCCGGACCTTGCCATCGCCCTTCACGGCGGCGGACCGTTCCGGGTGCGTCCGCTTGCAGTAGCCGCAATTGTAATCGAAGAACTCCACCAGGGTGACGTCCCCCTTGGGATTGCCGCCGACCGGCGAGGCGGCATTCTGCTCCAGGGCAGCGCGATTCGCCTGGATGGCCTCCTGTGCCACCTTCTCCGACTCTGCCTGCTCCTTGGACTCCAGGGCCTTGATGGCGTCCAGGATCACTTCCGGGTGGTCCAGCAGATAGTCGTGGACGATCTTCTCCACGGCCAGCTTGTCCAGCGGCTTGTCGGCGCCCTGGGCCGGCAGTGCGGCAGCCCCTGCCATCAGAGCCAGCGAAAGCGCCAAGCCCCGGGAAAGCGGGCCAGGGCGACGGGAGATGGGGAAGGTGAACATCATAACGTATGGCTCATCCATGCTTGGCTTTGGCGCACCATGCGACGTCCGTCGCACGGTTGCAACAAGCACGCGTAATCGCTCATTATCCCAAATGGCTTGCCTCCCCCGGAGACCTATGCCGTGATACATCAGTGTGCATTGTGGTCGACTTGGCCAGGATCCACGCCTGGATTTGACAATCGACCGACACGAACGGGTGGCACCGGATGGGTGTGAATGATGACGAACTCCTCTTCAGTGAAGAGGGACCGGAACCCCCGGTCGCAGTTGTCATGCCCGAAATGCGTCCATGGCTGATCCTGATCGTCGATGACGACCCGGAAGTGCATGCCATGACCCGCCTGGTGATGAAGAAATTCACCTATCGGGGGCGTCCGATCCAGTTCCTGTCCGCCTATTCCGCCGAAGAGGCGATGCAGGTCCTGCGCAATGATCCCGGCATCGCCATGATCCTGCTGGATGTGGTGATGGAGACGGATGATGCCGGCCTGCGTCTGGTTCCCCGCATCCGCGACGAGTTGGGCAATCGTCATGTCCGCATCATCCTGCGCACGGGCCAGCCCGGACAGGCGCCCGAGGATGATGTTATCCACGGCTATGATATCAACGATTACAAGGCAAAGACGGAGCTGACCGCCCAGAAGCTGGGCACGGCCACGGTCGCCGCCCTGCGTTCCTTCGAACATATCACCGAACTGATGCGGTCGCGCCAGGGCATGGAACGCATCATCGATGCCGCCGGCAGCCTTCTGCACCTGCGCGCCATCGACCGGTTCGCGGAGGCTGTGCTGCGGGAACTGGCGCATGTGCTGGACGTGGCGCCCGACGGCATCGTCTGTGTGTTGCGCGGGGCCGCCCGCAATGATGCGCAGATTCTGGCGGCGGCCGGGCCCTTTGCCGATCAGGTGGGCATGCCGCTGGGCAGTGCCGCCGATGCGGCCCTGGCCACCCGCATCCTGGACGTGATGCGCCGGCGCCAACATGAGTTCGATGACCGCTGCATCATCCTGTGGCTGCGCACGGCCGACGGCCGCGACGCTGCGGCCTATCTGGAGGTCGGCCGGCCGCTGGATGAACTGGAGCGCAAGCTGGCGGAGCTGCTGGGAGCGAAGATCGCCATCGGCTTCGACAATCTGCATCTTTATGAACAGGTCAAGCGCTCGCACAAGGCGGCGGTCATCGCCCTGGCCGGACTGGCGGAATACAAGGATCCTGATGGCGGCGGCGATCATGGCCTGCGCATGTCGCGGCTGGTGACCGAACTGGCCTTTGCGCTGCGCGGTGCCCCTGAATGGGACGTCAGCGTCGATGATGAGTTCCTGGATCTCATCACCATGGGCTCGATGCTTTATGACATCGGCATGGTTGGCGTTCCCGACCGCGTGATCATGAAGGAACAGTGCCTGGACGGGGAGGAACGCCACCAGATGGAATTGCACTGCGAACGCGGGGCCGCCATCCTGGAAAAGGCGTCGCGTATGGTGGAAGGCAGCAACTATCTGGCCTTTGGCGCCAGCATCGCGCGTGCCCACCATGAACGCTGGGATGGCAGCGGCTATCCGCATGGGCTGAAGGGCACCGACATCCCGGCGGCCGCCCGCATCGTCGCCGTAGCCGATGTATTCGATGCCCTGACTCACCGCCGCAGCTGGCGCGAGGCCGTGCCCCAGGCAGAGGCGTTGAAGACCATTCAGGCCGGGGCCGGCATCCTGTTCGACCCCGTCGTGGTCAATGCCTTCTTTCAGGTGAAACAGGCACGCGGCCGCCTGCGCTGACCGGCGCCGCGGCAATCATCATCGGCTTCTGCCCGTTGGGGTCAGTAATCGCGGCTGGGAACGTGCGCTTCGACCATGACGCGGATATCCTGGGCGCGAATCCATTCCGGCGACCCGGCCGGCAGCAGCCGTTCGGCGCGGTCGGCATGGAACTTGGCGGCCCGGATATCCCCGCGCGCCAGCGCTTCCTCCGCCCTGGCATAAGAGAGCTGCGGCTGCATGTCGGCGCGGCTATAGGCCGATGACAGCAGGCGCCAGGTCAGGGAGGAGTTCTTTTCCAGCCGCGCGGCGACTGTCAGGTGGGAAATGGCCTCATTCAGGAAGCGGTCATCTCCCACCTCCAGCAAGGCATGGCCCAGCGAATTGCGCAACAGGCCGGAATCCGGGTCCAGCCGCACCGATTCACGGTAGGGCAGAACGGCGTCGGCCGCCTTGCCATCCTCGAACAGGATCTGGCCCTTCAATTCATAGAAATAGGCATTGTCCTTTTCCTGCGCGATCAGGCCGTCGGTCAGTGCCAGGGCGTCGCGCGTCCTGCCTTTCTGGTACAGCGCGATGGCGCGGGCATAGCGGGCCGGAATGCCCTTGTCATCGGCTGAATAGCGGCGCAGCGCCAGGTCTGGTCGCATGAAGCCCATCAGCTTGGCCACCATGCGTTCATGCTGGGTGTAAAATTCCTCCGGCAACCGCTTGCCATTGTTCTTCGATTGCGTGTCGACGAAATTCTTGATGGCTTCGATGCGGTTGCGGGTCAGCGGGTGGGTGCGCACGAACTCCACCTGCCGGTTCTCCGGCAGCAATTCCTGCCCAGCCAGCTTCTGCATCATGTGCATCAGCCCTTCCGACGACCAGCCCAGCTTTTCCAGATACTGCATCGCCGCTTCGTCAGCGGACCCTTCCTGACCGCGGGTGAAGGCGAAGAAGGTGCGCACGGCCGCTTCCTGGCCGCCGCCCATCACGCCGACCCCCACATCGGACCGGCCAGCGCCGATGGCGGCCGCCATGCCCAGCAGGGTGAAGATGGTGGCGATGGTGGCGGCATTGGCCATGGCATCACCCGCGCGGGCCAGATGGCCGCCGGCAATGTGCCCCGTTTCGTGCGCCGTCACACCGACCAGTTCCTCCACATCGGTATCCATCAGGAAGCCGGTATGGAAGAACATGTTCTGGCCGCCGGCCACGAAGGCATTCAGCGAATCATCACTGACCAGCCCGATGGTCACCGATTCCGGCACGACATTCGCCACCTTGAAGATCGGGGTGGAATAGGTGCGCAGGATATGTTCGATTTCCGTATCGCGGATGAAGCTGATCGATCTTCCTTGCGCGACCGCGGGCTGCACCGCCAATGTCGCCGACATCAGCACTGCTACCGCCGCACTGGCAATCCGCTTTGGAACCGCAAACATGAGTCTATCCATCGGCAAGGCACCCCGACCCGACACTAGCCATGAAAAACATGGCGAGGGAAGGGCGACCTTTCACGGGGGGGCTGACAAGAATCCATGGGCTCCGGCCCTGCGGGGAAGCGTCGCACCCTTCATCGTGATGGAGGTGATGCGCGCCGCCAATGAACGTGCGGCGGCCGGAGGCGATGTGCTGCATCTGGAAATCGGCCAGCCCGGCACGCCGGCCCCGCGCGGTGTCATCAAGGCGGCCCACGCGGCGCTGGACGCGGACAAGCTGGCCTATACCGAGGCGTTCGGCATCCCGGCCCTGCGTGAGGCTATCGCCCGCTGGTATCGCGACCGTTATGGTGTCTCGGTCGGGCCGGAACGCATCGCCGTTACCACGGGATCATCGGCGGGCTTCCTGTTGAGCTTTCTGGCGGCGTTCGAGCCGGGGGACCGTGTGGCCCTGGCCGCCCCGGGTTATCCGGCCTATCGCAACATCCTGCGCGCGCTCGACCTGATTCCGGTGGAGATCCCGACGGGGCCGGAGACGCGGTTCCAGCCCACACCAGCCCTGCTGGCCGCCCTGGAACAGCCCGTACGGGGCCTGATCGTGGCCAGCCCGTCCAACCCCGCTGGCACCATGCTGTCGCCCGACGCCATGCGGGACCTGGCGTTGTGGTGCGAGGCGAATGGCGTTCGCCTGATCAGCGACGAGCTTTATCACGGGATCGAGTTCACCGATGTGCGGGCGCAAACGGCGCTGGCCTATGGTGACCGCGCCTTCATCATCAACAGCTTCAGCAAATATTTCAGCATGACGGGCTGGCGGTTGGGCTGGATGGTGGTGCCGCCGGAACTGGTGCGGGCGACCGAATGCCTGGCCCAGAACCTGTTCATCTCCGCCCCCACCCTGTCGCAATGCGCCGCCGTTGCCGCCTTTGACTGTATTGAGGAGGCGGAAGGCCATGTCGCCCGCTATCACCGCAGCCGCGACCTGCTGCTGAACGAATTGCCCAAGGCTGGGTTCGACAATCTGGCCCCGGCCGATGGAGCGTTCTACATCTATGCGGATGTCGGCCGGCTGACCAATGACAGCGAAGGCTTCTGCAAACGCATCCTGGCTGAAACCGGCGTGGCCATCACGCCGGGTCTGGATTTCGACACGGACCGTGGCCACCGCTATCTGCGCATCAGCTTCGCCGCGGCGGAAACGGAAGTGGCAGAGGCGGTCCGCCGGCTGGTCGCCTGGGCGGGCCGGTGATCACCGGTTCGGTTGCGGCGGATCACTCCGCCGCCGCGACCGCCTCCGGCCCGTCTTCCTTGGGTGCCGGCAGGCCGTTGATGGTGGCGACCGCCAAGGCGGCGATATAGGGCAGGGACTGCACCACCAGCATCGCCGACCAGATATAGGCATCGCGATTGTCGCCACCCTCGCGCCAGCCCACGGCGAAGGCCGTGACCCACAGCGCCAGCATCAGCATCACTTCCTCCTTGGCATGCAGGAAGCCCTGGATCAGTGCCGGCTGATCCTCGCATTTCGGCGTGCGGACGAAGGGGCGGCCTTCGGTGAACAGGCCCGTCCAGACGGCGCGGCCGACCGTGTGGGTCAGGGCCATGCCGGCGACGGCGGCATTCACCTTATCCAGGAAGCCGCATTTCACGCGAGCCGCGTAAAGCCAGAGACCGCACGCCACCTTGAAGAAGAACACGCCGAGCGTGGGCATGATGAAGACGGTGGGCGGAAATTCGAAATAGCGCGGGGCCAGCAGCAGGCCCAGGGACCAGAAGATGCCGCCGATGACAAAGCCCATATGGGCGGCATCGGCGAACCAGGGCAGCCAGCCCGTGACGAAATGGTACTTCTGCCCGAAGGTCAGCTTCGTGCCGCTGGGCAGGAATTCGCGCCAGTGCCGCTTGATGATCTGCACGGCGCCATAGGCCCAGCGGAAGCGCTGTGTCTTGTAGCCGGCGAAGCTGTCCGGTACCAGCCCCTGGCCGAAGCTGTCGGGCATATAGACGCTTTCCAGACCTTCCTCGAACAGGCGCAGGCCCAGTTCCGCATCCTCACAGATGCACCATTCGGCCCACCAGCCCACTTTCTTCAGGATTGAGGTACGGATCAGGGTCATGGTGCCGTGCTGGATGATGGCGTTGCGCTCGTTTCGCTGCACCATGCCGATATGGAAGAAACCCTGGTACTCCCAGTTGATCATCCGGTGGAACGGATGGACGTGCCATTCCCGGTAATCCTGCGGGCTCTGGACGAAGGCGACCTTCTGGTTCTCGAAATAGGGGATGGTGGCGGACAGCCAGTCCGGCGTGACCTGATAGTCGCTGTCGATGACGCCCACCACCTCGGCATCCGGCGCCGTCACAGCCAGACCGAAATTCAGCGCACCGGCCTTGTAGCCGGGCCATTTGGCCAGATGGAAGAAGCGGAAATGCGGGCCCAGTTTGGCGCAATGCGCCTCCAGCGGCTTCCACACCTCCTCATCCTTGGTATTGTTGTCGATGACCAGCACTTCGAAGTTGGGATAATCCATCTTCGCCAGCGCGTTCAGCGTCTCGATCACCATATGCGCCGGCTCGTTATAGCAGGGCACATGGATCGAAACCTTGGGGTAGTAATTGTTGGGATTGACCTTGGCGGGGGTGAATTTCCGCTTCCAGCGGTCGGTCCACACGACCTCCGTCAGTTCCAGCCCGTCGATCATCACCACGACCCACAGCAGGATCTGGGCAAAGATCAAGATCAGGAAGGCCACGAAGGACAGGGTGTTCATGCCCGTCGTCATCGCCTCCGTCGCGGTCCAGACCAGCCCCGACGCGATGGCTTGGATCAGCGCGCCATAGAACAGCTGTCCTGCCGGCTTCAGGTCGTCGCGCATCAGCACGAACCAGAACATGGGGATGAAGGCCAGGGCCGTGGCGATGGCACACAGCACGGGCCAGCCCGGCACCTCGAACACGCCGCCTTCCATGGGGAACTTCATCTGGCGATGGGTGTCCCAGATACCCCAGTTGGCTTCCGCCTCGCCGCCGATCTCCCGCTTCCAGGGCTGGTCGAAGGCTTCCATGATGTAATAGTCCCAGCGGTTCTCACCGGCCAGATTCAGGAAGTTGCGGATGAACTGGGCCTGATTGACCAGACTGGCCTGCGCACCACCGCGATAGGGGCCATCCGAGGGCCAGCCGGCCTCGCCGATCAGAATATGCTTGTCCGGATACTTGGCCCGCACCTCGTCATAGCCCTGGCGCACGCGGTCCATGGCCTGTTCGATGGGCACCTTCTCCCAATAGGGCAGCAGATGGATGGTGATGTAATCGACCGACGCCGCCAGTTCGGGATACTTGATCCAGACATAGGGCGGCTCGGCCGTAGAGACGGGGACGTCCAGCTGCTTCTTGACGCGCTGGACATAGTCGATCAGGGCGTCGACCTCCAGATCGCCGCGATACATCACCTCGTTGCCGACCATGACGCGCGTCACATTCTTGTTCGCGCGGGTCAGGCGGACCAGGGAGTTGATCTCCTGCTCGTTCTTGCCCAGGTCGCCCGAAATCCAGGCCCCGGCGGTCACGTCCAGATCATGCTTGGCCGCCAGCTCGGGAATGACTTCCAGCCCGTCGGTCGCCGTATAGGTGCGGACCGAGCGCACATAGGGCGCCACTACACCCATGTCGCGGGCCATGTCGGCGCGGCTGGGGTGGCGGCCATCCTGCGGGTTCTGGTGTTCCTGATAGGGGCTGAAGGCGACGCCGGAAATGGTGCCGGACCACAGCTTCTCCGGCGTGGTCGGCCGGTTGGACAGGGCCCAGGCCCCGACATTGCCCAGCACCAGCAGAACCAGCACGGCCCAAGCCGAGGCCCGCATTTTCAGAATTTTGCCCATCGTGTTTCGTCTTGCCCCTGGAATCCGCCGACAGTGAACGGCGGCAACCCGCATGTTGTGGCAGCCGTTTCTGTTATTTTTGTGAAAAGCGCAATGGCGATCATGGCTGTTCTGTCAGCAGCATAGCCTAACAGCCCGATCCTGGTATAGACCGGTAGAAAACGGGGAAGGGGGAGACCCGCGATGGAAACAGCGTTCGATCTGGATACGCGGTTGGCCGCCGACACGGTGGCGCTTGGCGACTGGCCGCTCTGCCGCGTGCTGCTGATGCGCAACCGGCTGTTCCCATGGCTGATCCTGGTGCCGCGCTGTCCCGGCGCTGTGGAAATCCACCGTCTGGCCACGCCGCAGCAGATCCAGTTGCTGAAGGAGACGACGGCAGCGGCGCGCGTCCTGGACCATCTCTTCACCCCCGACAAGATGAATATCGGCGCGCTCGGCAATCTCGTGCCGCAACTGCATGTGCATGTGATCGCCCGGCGCAAGACCGACCCGGCCTGGCCCGGCCCCGTCTGGGGCAGCGGGCACAGCGCCGCCTATGGCGGTGACGAACTGGCAGCCCTGGCCGATCGGCTGTGGGAGGCCCTTCAACAAGAAATACCGGCAATCCAGGGAAACTGAACAAGATGAAAGTCAAGGAATGGGGCAGGGTGGCGGGCTTAGCGCTGGCCCTCACCACATATGCAATGCCAGCGACAGCGGCCCCGGACAGCGCACCGGCGCTGGAGCAGGGCGCCGTCATCCCGTTTGGCAATGCCTACGCACTAGACAGCACGATCCTGAAAGAAAAGCGTAAGATCAACATCTTGCTGCCCGCTTCTTATGCAGATGGCAAGCAGTCCTATCCCGTGCTGTACCTGATCGACGGCGGGGAGAAGGAGGACTGGTTCCACATTGCGGGGCTGGTGCAACTGGGCGAGCTGAACGGCGTCACCAAGGAAGTGATCCTGGTCGGTATCGAGGGGACGGATCGCAAGCGCGACCTGACCTCGCCATCCCAGGACCCGCTGGATATCAAGGAACTGCCGACCCATGGCGGTGCCGACAATTTTCGCAAGTTCTTAGCATCGGAATTGAAGCCCTTCATTCAGAAGAACTTCCGGACGTCGGGAGAGACCGGCGTCATCGGGGAGAGCCTGGCCGGCCTGTTCATCGTGGAGACGTTCCTGCGCCAGCCGGACCTGTTCAGCCACTATATCGCCGTCAGCCCCAGCCTGTGGTGGAACAAGGAGGCACTGTCCTATCAGGCTGCCGACCTGCTGAAAGCACAGAAGCCCGGCGTGCGCAGCCTGCATCTGGCTATTGGCAATGAAGGCGGCGGCATGCGCGGAGGATTGGATCGGGTCATGGCGGCCCTGAAGGCCAACGCCCCGGCAGGCGTGACCTGGGATTTCCAGGATTTACCGGGCGAACGGCACCATTCCGTCTATCACCCCGCAGCCTTACCGGCCCTGCGCGCCGCCTTACCGGGCCCGAACCCGATCAAATAAGCGCGTCAGAGATGGCTTGGACGCAGACCGAAGGAGCATCGCCGGCGTCCAAGCCTCATATTCGGAAATGACCATAACATATTGATTTTATTTGATATTTTGAAAAATACAGCCAAAATGGCGATAAGTAAGATTATGGAAAATAACGTCAGTCCAGGGTCAGTTTCCGGCCCATTTCGGCGCTGCGCTGTCCCAGATCAATCAGTTCCATCACTGCCACGGCTTCATCAGCCGGGACCGGATTGGCCGTGCCGCTGCGGATGGCATCGGCCACCTCCGCATAATAGCGCCGGTAGTCGCCGGCGATGCCGCCATGCTGACCACTGACGGGCTGACCATCCACGATGCGTGTGAACCACCCTGGTGTCCGATCGCCCCCCCAGTCGAATGCACCCGGCACGACACCAGCCTTAAGCGCATCCTCCTGGCTGTCCAGGCCGTGCTTGATGAAGCTGCCGCCATCGCCATGCACGGCGAAGCGCAGATTGCTGTCTGGTGTCAGCATGGAACCGTGCAAGATCACCCGCAGCCCATTCGCATAGGTCAGGATGGCATGGAAGTAATCTGGCGCGCCATTGCCTGGCCTCTGCGTGGCGATATCGACCTGGATCGATTGCGGACGGCCGAACAGGCACAGCGCCTGATCAATGAGATGTGGAGCCAGATCATACCAAAGCCCCGCCCCGGCCACGCCAGCCCGTTCGCGCCAGCGGTCGCGGGGCACGGGACGGAACCGGTCGAAATGACTTTCGAACTGGGTGATCCGACCCAATTCCCCACGCCGGATCAGGTCCGCCAGGGTCAGGAAATCCGCATCCCAGCGCCGATTATGGAAAATGGAAAGCACCCGGTCGGTTGCCTTGGCCAAGGCCGCCAAATCGCGTGCATCGGCCAGATCTACGGTGAACGGCTTGTCCACCACCACATGCTTGCCGGCCTGCAATCCACGCCGGGCCAGATCGGCATGGGTATCATTTGGCGTGGCAATGACGATCAGGTCGATGCCTGGGTCGGCTAGCACTTCCTCCAGCCCCCGCACCGGGATCGCCGGCCACAGGGCCGCCACCTTGTCCGCCTGCCCCGACACGATGACTGACAGGTCCAATCCGCCCGACGCCGCGATCAGGGGGGCGTGAAAGGTCTGGCCGGCATAGCCAAAGCCAACCAGCGCTGTCCGCACAATCATGTCGAAATCCTTTCAAAACAGTGCCTTGCGAACCGTTCTGAAGGCAGCGTCAATCCCCCTGCCCGCCCGGCACCAGCACCATGCCATCATAGCCCGGCTCCACACCCGGTGGCAGCATCGCCCGCAGGCTGGCATAATCCATGCTCTGGTTCATATGGGTCAGCACCGAACGGCGCGGCTGCAGCCGTTCAATCCATGCCTTGGTCACGTCCCAGTGCGCATGCACCGGATGTGGAGGCTCCAGCCGCACGCAATCGACGATCCAGGTATCAATGCCATCCAGAATCTCGAACGCTTCGTCCGACAGGCGCACGACATCGGTGGAATAGCCGAAGGGACCGAAGCGGAAGCCTAAGGTCCAGGAATAGCCATGGTCCTGCACAAACGGCAGAATCTCAATGGAACCAATGGTCAAGGGGCCATCAATCACATGGGGTATCAGGACCGGTCGCGGAAAATGCGGCGGTTTGACCTCGGCCTCGGCAAAGCAGTAATCGAACCGCCGCGTCAATATCTCCATGGTCGTCGCATTGCCATAGAGATGAACCGGCGCATGCTGCAACCAGTTTACGGCGCGAAGGTCGTCAATGCCATGGGCGTGGTCAGCATGGGCATGGGTGTACAACACCCCGTCCAGCCGCTTCACGCCAGCATCATTCAACTGCTCGCGCATGTCCGGGCCGGTATCGACCAGGATGGTCGTATCCTCGTTCTGCACCAGGATGGAGGGCCGACGGCGGCGGTTGCGGGGTTCGGCCGGATCGGCGTTGCCCCAGACATTGCCGACCAGCGGCACACCGCCGGAACCGCCACAGCCCAATATGGTGACGCGCAAATCCAATGCCTTAGGCCACCTTCACAGCCGATTGCGGCACCTTGTTGAAAAGGCGCAGGAAATTGGCCGTGGACACGGATGCCATGGTGGCGGCATCGACGCCCTTCACCTCGGCCAGGGTGCGGGCCGTATGGGCCACGAAGGCCGGTTCGTTGCGCTTGCCGCGCATGGGCACGGGCGCCAGATAGGGGGCGTCGGTTTCCACCAGCAGCCGGTCCATGGGAACAATCGCCGCCGTCTCCCGCAATTCCTCCGACTTCTTGAAGGTCAGGATGCCGGACAGCGAGATGTAGAAGCCGATTTCCAGAGCCTGTTCAGCCAGTTGCCGGCTGCTGCTGAAGCAGTGCAGCAGGCCGCGCAGACGCCCCTGCCCCTCTTCGCGCAGGATGCTGATCGTATCCTCATCCGCATCGCGGGTATGGACGATGATGGGCAGGTCGGTTTCCAGGCAGACGCGGATATGGCGGCGGAAAGCCTCCTGCTGCACGTCACGGGGCGACTTGTCATAGAAATAATCCAGACCCGTCTCGCCGATCCCGACGACCTTGGACTGCTGGGCCAAGCGGATCATCTCCGCCTCGTCGCAGAGCGCGAATTCCTCTGCCGCCTGATGCGGATGGATGCCCAGGGTGCAATAGACATCATCATAGGCCTGCGCCACCTCATGCACCTGGCCGAACCGGCTGACATGGGTGCAGATGGTCAGCATCAGGCCCACGCCCGCATCGCGGGCGCGCTGGACCACGGCATCACGCTCCGGCGCGAAGTCGGGGAAATCCAGATGGCAATGGCTGTCGACCAGCATCACTTCGCCTCCTCCGGCGCGACATAGCGCGGGAAAGCCGGGGCCGGGGCCGGCAGCGGCGTGCCGGGCACCAGCGGATGGGCCATCAGGTCACCGAAACCGCGCTGATCGGCCGGGATCACCAACTGATCCAGAATGCGGTTGCTGGCATCGGGCATGAAGGGCTGGGTCAGGATCGCCAACTGGCGGATCACGTCGGCCAGGTTGTACAGCACCGTGCCCAGGCGGACCTGATCGGTCTTGCGCAGGGTCCAGGGTGCCATCTCATCGACATAGCGGTTGGCATCGCCCACGACGCGCCAGATGGCATCCAGGGCCTTGTTGAAGGCCTGCACGTCCAGCTCGGCCCGCACGGCATCCAGCATGCCCTTGGCCGCGTTCAGCAGCACATGGTCGGCATCGGTCAGAATGTCCGGCGTGGGCACCTTGCCCTCGTGGTACTTCTGGATCATCGACAGAACACGCTGGCACAAGTTGCCGTAATCATTGGCTAATTCGCCATTGATCCGTTGCACCATGGCACGCTTGGAAAAGTCACCGTCATTGCCGAACGGGATTTCACGCATCAGGAAATAGCGGGTCTGGTCCAGGCCATAGGTCTCGATCAATTCAGCCGGCTTGACCACATTGCCCAGCGATTTTGACATCTTCTCGCCCTCGACCGTCCACCAGCCATGGGCAAAGACGCGGCGGGGCAAGGGCAGCTTGGCGGCCATCAGGAAGGCCGGCCAATAGACGGTATGGAAGCGCAGAATATCCTTGCCGACCATGTGCAGATCGGCCGGCCAGAACTTGGAAAAGTCTGCTGTTTCATCGGGATAGCCGACGGCGGTAATGTAATTGGCCAGCGCGTCCAGCCAGACATACATCACATGCTTCTCGTCGCCCGGAACCTTGATGCCCCAGTCGAAGGTGGTGCGGCTGATCGACAGGTCGCGAAGGCTGCCCTTCACGAAGCTGATCACTTCCGACCGCTTGCCGGACGGCATGATGAATTGCGGCTGCTCTTCATAGAGCTTCAGCAGCGGCTCGGCATAGGCGGACAGACGGAAGAAGTAGCTGGGCTCCTCCACCCATTCGACGGGGGCGCCGGTGGGGGCAAAGCGCTTGCCATCCCGCTCCGTCAGCTCATCCTCGCCGTAATAGGCCTCGTCGCGGACGGAGTACCAGCCGCTATAGCTGCCCAGATAGACGTCGCCGCTGTCGACCAGCCGGTGCCACAGGGCCTGCACGGCCTTGACGTGGCGGGGTTCGGTGGTGCGGATGAAATCATCATTGCTGACATTCAGAAGCTTCGCCAAGTCTCTGAAATTCTGGGAATTCTTGTCTGCAAGCTCCTGCGGGGTCGTCCCGAACGTCTCCGCCGATTTCTGCACCTTCTGGCCATGCTCATCGGTGCCGGTCAGGAACTTGACGTCAAAACCGTCCAGCCGCTTGAAGCGGGCCATCACGTCGCAGGCGATCGTCGTGTAGGCGTGGCCGACATGCGGCGCATCGTTCACGTAGTAGATCGGCGTGGTGATGTAATAGGGCGTGCGCCCGGACATGGGTCTTCTCCGCTTGGCAGACTGGAACAGATGGGCTCAGGCGGCGGCCGCTTCAATCGCCGACAGCACGGACATCAAGGTCTGGCGGCGGTCGAGATTGGCGGATTCCGCCTTGGCGAACATATGGTTGGTGTTCTCCCACACCTCCACCCACCGATCAAGGCCGCCCACCCGGTGGCTCCCTTGCATCAGGCGATGGACAAGGGCGGCCTCGCCCGGCACGACCTCCGGCGGGATGGTGCTGCGGGCCGCGGCACGGGCGATGCGACCCAGCCACCAGCCGATCAGCTCGGTGACGGCAACCCAATTCGCTTCCTCGTTCCCACCCCGCAGGACGGCATCGATGAAGGCGTAGGCGCCCAGGACATCCATCCGGGGCAGCGTGTCGAATACCCCCAGCATGGCCTTGTACAGGTCAAGGCCACCTGCCGCATGCAGTTCCATGGCCCGACCGATGGACCCTTCGGACAGACGGGCCAGCGCCGTGCGTTCCGCATCCTCCAGATCGGGAAGGTAACGGAACAGCAGGGACCGCACCTGCGCCTCCGACATCGGCTCCAGCGCCAGCTTGCGGGTGCGTGACCGGATGGTCGGCAACATGGCGCCGACATTATCCGCGACCAGTAAAATCAGGGCCTTGGATGGCGGTTCCTCAAGTATTTTCAGAATGGCGTTCTGGCCGCTGCTGTTCAGCTGGTCGGCGCCGTCTACAATGACGACGCGCCATCCCCCTTCGGCAGAGGTCAGGCGCAGGAAGGGTGCAATGCGGCGGATCTCCTCCACCGGCAGGTCGCGTTTGAAGCGCTTGCGCTTTTCATCCCAGGTGCGCTGGATGGTCAGCAGGTCAGCGTGGCCAGCGGCCGCGATACGGTGATTGACGGCGCTCTGTGGGTCGGTATTCAGGCTGGTGGGGTCAGGCGGCGGGCCGAAAAGGCCCATTTCCTGCTCCCCCGGCAATCCCTTGGTCAGCACGAACCGCGCCATACGAAAGGCCAGCGAGGCCTTGCCGATGCCGGGCGGCCCGCCGATCAGCCAGGCATGATGCATGCGACCGGAATTCCAGCTGTCCAGCAACAGCTTCTCGGCCGCGGGGTGCCCCTCGAAGTGGGTATTGCGGCGGGGATGGAAGGCCTCCGCCGGGTCCAGCCCCGCCGCACTCATAGCGCCACCCCCAACCGGGTGGCGACGGTCGTGCGAATGGACAGCTGGATTGCCTCGATCCCCACCGAGGCATCGATCAGGGCGCAGCGTTCCGGCTCAGCCTTTGCAATGGCTTGGTAGCCATCCCTCAAGCGTTCATGGAACGCTGCCTGCATGCGTTCGTACCGGTCTTCACCCCCGCGACGGGCGGCGGCCCGGGCCAGCCCCTGTGCCGGATCGACATCCAGGATCAAGGTCAGATCCGGCATGGTGCCGGCCACGGCGATGTCGCGCAGCGTGGTCAACATGGCGCGATCCAGCCCGTGGCCGAAGCCCTGATAGGCCATGGTGCTGTCGGCGAACCGGTCACACAGCACCCATTGTCCGGCATCCAGGGCCGGCCGGATGGTGCGCATGACATGATCATGGCGGGCGGCGGACAGCAGCATGGCCTCACTGACCGGCAGCCAGCGGCCTGGATCACCATTGACCAGCAGGTCGCGCACGACTTCCGCTCCCGGCGATCCACCGGGTTCCCGTGTCGTCACCACCCCGATCCCGGCCCTCCGCAGCGCATCGGCCAGCAGGCGGATCTGGGTCGACTTGCCGGCCCCTTCTCCGCCTTCCAGCGTGATGAAGCGCCCGCGCGCCACGCCGGTCACTGTGCGGCCGTGGCCGGCGGGACGGCCGGTGCCGGCGCGGACGAACCGCCGCCGAACATGTGCGACAGGGCGGCACCGACGCGACCAAACAGGCCCAGCCGCGCCACGTCGGCACCGGCCAGCAGCGGCAGTTCAATCGGCGCCAGGTCGGGTGCCGTGATATGCAGGGTACCCAGCGTGGTGCCCTTGACGATGGGGGCCGCGATGGGCGCATTGGCCGTGAAGCTGACCTTCATCTTCTGCTTCTGTTCATGCGTCATGGTGATCTTCACCTGATCCTGCACGATCAGGGGCACCGTTTCGGCCACACCCAGCCAGACCGGGACGCTGTCCACCGTCTCCCCACCCTTGAACAGGGTGAAATTATCGAATTCGCGCCAGCCCCATTCCAGGATGCGCGCGCTTTCGTCGGCGCGGGCCTGCATGTTGGGCAGACCATTGACCACCAGCACCAGACGGCGCCCGTCACGCTCGCCCGAGGCGATCAGGCCATAGCCGGCCGCTTCCGTGTGGCCGGTCTTGATGCCATCCACGCCCATGTTGCGATAGAGCAGCGGGTTTCGGTTGCCCTGCTTGATGCCGTGATAGGTATATTCCAGCTCGGAATAATAATGATAATGCTGCGGGAAATCATGGATCAGGTGCCGGGCCAGCACGGACAGGTCACGGGCTGTAGAATAATGGTTCGGATCGGGCATGCCCGACGCATTCATCAGGCTGGTATTGACGAGTCCCAGTTCCTTCATCCGCTTGGTCATGGCGGCGGCAAAGGCCTCTTCCGTTCCGGACAGTCCCTCGGCCAGCACGACGCAGGCGTCATTGCCCGACTGAATGACCATGCCGCGGATCAGATCCTCGACCTTGATATTGTTGCCCAACTCCACAAACATCTTGGAGCCCTGTACCTTCCAGGCACGCTCCGAAACGGTCAGGCTGTCATCCAATGACAGCCGCCCTTCCTTGATGCGTTCGAACACCATATAGGCGGTCGCCACCTTCGACATCGAAGAGGTGGGCATGCGCTGATCGGCGTTCTTTTCGAACATGACCGTATTGGTGTCGGCATCCACCAGGATCGCCTGGCTGGCGATGGTTTCCAGGCTGGCCGCGGCCGCCGGCAGGGCCGACACGCTGAACAAGAGCGCCACCGCCACGCGGCGGGCGGCACCCTTCATCCGATGTGCGATCCGAATATCCATCTTTGCAGTCAACCCTTCACGGTAGCGGAACAGATGGGACCCCACAGGATCCCGCGATTGATCGGAACCTCTCCGATCCTTTTCCCAGACGCGGCCGTCCCTGTGCAACAATTGCCGACATGACACGACCCGATGTCGCAGCGGGACCGGATCAGTCGATCAGGATGCGTGCCTCTGTCGTGCCGACCTGCAGCACCTGCGACAGCACCTCGTCGGCGCGTTCCACCTGATCGAACGGCCCCAGCCGGACGCGATACAATTGCTGGCCGCCAACCGTCACGGTGGAAACATTGGCCGGCGCGATTGAGTTCAATTTGGCGCGCAGCCGGCCAGCATTGTCATAATTGGCAAAGGCGCCGGCCTGGACATAGATCTTGCCGGGCTTTGCGGGCACCGGCTTCTGTTCCACCACGGGGGCTGGCAGGAAACGGCCATCCTCCGTCGTCGTTCCCGCCAATGTGGTCGGGGCGACGATGGTGCGCGGCGGTGGTGCAGCTGCCACCTGCGGCGGCGGTGTCGGCGCCTTTGCCGGTCCCTTCGCCCCGCTGGGCGGTGCCAGGGGTGTCGCCTCCACCGTCACCGACGGGCGTGGTGCCGCCTGCGGCACCGGACCGCCATCGGGCGAACCGGCCACCTGCGTACCGGCATTCATGGCAGCGGCGGCGATGGCGCGGCTTTCATCGGCCAGCACTTCCACCCGAACCTTGGCCGTGCCCTTCTGGTCATAGGCCAGCAACTGGGCGGCGCGGCGCGACATGTCGATGATGCGACCGGATACGAAGGGGCCGCGGTCATTGATGCGCACGACGATGGAACGGCCATTCTCCAGATTGGTGACGCGCACCAGACTTGGCATGGGCAGCGTCTGGTGCGCGGCCGTCAGTTCGTTCTCGTTGTAAAGCTCGCCATTGGCCGTGATCTTCTTGTGAAAGCCCGGCCCGTACCAGCTGGCGATACCCGTTTCATTATAGTTGTAGTCGACGCGCGGATAGTACCAGACGCCGTCAATCTGATAGGGATTGCCGACCTTGTAGGTACCGCCCGGAACGGGGGCCGGCTCCGGCGCGGCGGGCTTTGCCACAGGTGCCGGTGGCGGTGGTGTCGAACAGCCCGCCAAGCTGGCGATACCAATGCCAAGGACCGCCAATCTTACAAGATTTGCCCGCGCCATACTTCCCTACCCCAACGGATTGTGGCCGCAGCCTACATCAACTCATTTGCCCGCGCCAATATGGTCGGCAAGGATTCCGACCGCGGTTGCGAAATAAGTGGAGCGGTTCCAGTCCATGATGGTCCGGTAGTTCCCATAGACCAGAAAGGCCTTGCCCGTCGGACCATCCGGCATCACCAGGGCAGCATCCAGGGCTGATTTCGGCAGGGGTTTGCCATCGGCCGCGCGCAGGCCCCGCTTGGCCCAGACTGACAGCGGCTGGAATTTATCCAATCCGGCCCATGGCCCCGAATCAACACCCTTGGGCAGGCGCACGGCACGTCCCCAGGTCTGGGCCGGATTCCAGCCCACTGTTTTCAGATAATTGGCGGCGGAGGCAAAAACGTCGGCCTGCGTGCCCCAGATGTCGCGCCGTCCATCACCATCGTAATCCTGAGCAAAGCGAAAGAAGCTGGAGGGCATGAACTGACATTGGCCCATGGCGCCGGCCCAGGAACCCAGCATCCGGTCCGGCACGACGTGGCCTTCATCAATGATGCGCAGCGCCTTCAGCAGTTCGGCCCGGAAAAAGGCGCTGCGCCGGCCGTCATAGGCCAGCGTGGCCAGCGCGTCCACGACCTTGAAGCCCCCCATATTGCCGCCGAAATCGGTTTCCATGCCCCACAGCGCCACGATGAAACGGGGCTGTACGCCATACTGCTTGCCGACGCGTTCCAGCACCGCGCGGTTGGCCTTCAGCTTTTCCCGCGCCTTGCGGATGCGGGCCGGGGTGATAGCGCGCGACAGGTAGGTGTCAAAGCTGATCGTGCGCTCGGGCTGCCGCTGGTCCAGTTCCAGGATGCGCCCGATCGGCTGGATGCTGGTCAGGGTGGCGTCGATGGTGCGGTCGGTCACCCCTTCCCGGCGCGCATCGGCCCGCAACTCGCTCAGCCATTGCTGGAAGTCGGGCGCGGCCGTTGCCGGCAGACAGGTCGCCAGCGCGGTCAGCAGCAGCGACAGCCCGACGATTTGCCGAATCCGGGCCTGAACGGGCATTGCGATCATCATGTTGTGGCACTCCTGCGGGCCGCATCCATTTCTTGTGGCACGCCCCGGAACGGGGCGGCAAGCCACAATCACGGTGCCGGGAACAGCGCGTCGGTGCGCCCGGCCAGCCGATAGGCAATCAAGCCCCGCCACTCATAGGCGGCGGATTCCAGCCTTTGGAGATTGTCAGACAGGTTGAGCCCGAACCGCCAGGCATCGGCCCGGTCGGCGTTGTAACCCACCGGATAGGGGCTGAACTTCACCCCCGGCACGGCGATGCGGAACACACCCATGGACCGCGGCATATGGGACGCCGACGTCACCAGCAGCCAGTGCCCGCCGCCACGGACCGTAATCAGGGGGCGGCTGTTCACGGCATTTTCCCAGGTGGTGCGGGACTGGTCCTCGATGATGACTTGGCTGGTGTCCACCCCCCAATCCGTCAACAATGCCAAGGCGACCGGCGCTTCCTTTTCGTCCGGCCGTCGCGGATCGCCACTGCCGCCCGTGAAGATGACCGGCACTTCGGGAAACCGTCGCATCAGCCCGGGCAGTACCGTCAGGCGTTCGGCATCGCGGGTCAGCTGGGGCGACCCGTGTTCCGCCGACCCTCCGGGCATGATGGCACCGCCCAGCACGATGATTCCATCCAGGGGCGGCATATTTTCCTTTATTTCCGATGGAAACCGCTGCTCCAGCGGCAGCAGCACCCACACGGAGACCGGTGTCATGGCGATGGCGACGAAGCTGACCACCCCCGTGAACAGCGCGACACGCCCCCACCGGCGCCGAAACATCATGCCGCCTGCCACGATGAGCAACAGCAGAAAATGCCCCGGCGAAGTGGCGACACCCAGAAGCTTGCCTAAAATGAAATCCATCCGACGGATTCCTTAGAAAAATTCAAAATCCAGTGCCCGCTTAGTGCCCGCCGCAACCTTGTATTTTCGGCGAAAAATCCGGGCTCCGATCAATGACGCGTTCCATATCCGATACGATTGTGCGATGATATTCACGACCATGGGGTTGCCATCTGGGAAAGGTCTGCGGGCTGATGCGCGCGTGACTTTTTTTGACGGCAATTTCCTGGGCGCCGATGGACAGGGTCTGATCATGCCGCTCATGTCTGCGGAGATGAAGATCATTGTCGGATCGCATTAGAGTATCACCTGTTATTGCCGGGACCACGGAATTAAGTCGTCGTGACACTGACAAAGATTATGACGCCGGAAGGTATCCTGGCCGCCGATTACATCCCCCACGATGCCGTCACCGGCGTATGGGAAATGCGCCCCTTCGTGAACCGCGTCACCGAAATCATGCAAGCGCATGCGGGTGAGTTGATCGCGGGTTTGCTGGTGGTGGAAATCGATCGCATGCCGCAATTGTTCCGCGTCCATGGTCAACAGACACTGGATGAGGCCATGGCGACGCTGGTCAAGCGGCTGACGCCGGTCTGTGGTGACAATGATCTGATCTGTCGATTCGCCCAGACACAGTTTGCGATCTTTCTGCCGGGCCTGGACCATGCCGGCAAGGCGCTGTTCGCCGCCTCGGCCATCGCCAACAATATGAACGAGCCGATCATCATTGAAGGGCAGCAGCTTTTTGTTTCGGCCAAGATCGGCGTCGCGGTCTCTCCCAATGATGCGACCGACGGCCCTTCGCTGGTCCGCAATGCCTGCGTGGCGCTGGAACGGGCCGTGAAATCGGGTACGGCCAACTACCTTCATTTCACGCGCGCCATGCGTGATGATCTGAAAGAGCGGCTGGATCTGGAGGATGAGCTGCGGGCAGCCATCCGCGACGACCAGCTGGTCCTGCATTACCAGCCCAAGGTGGCGATACAGGGCGGTGCGCCGGTCGGTGGGGAAGCATTGCTGCGCTGGCGCCATCCCACGCGCGGCATGGTCGCCCCCGGCGTGTTCATCCCGACGGCGGAGGAAACGGGGCTGATCGTACCGATCGGCGAATGGGTGCTTCGGACGGCCATCAAGCAAATCCGCAATTGGCTGGATGCGGGCTACCCGCCCATACAAATCGCCGTGAACGTGTCGGAACGGCAGTTCCGCTGGGGTCACCTGCCGGCCCTGATCGATGTGCTGTTGGCGGAAAGCGGTATCCCGCCGCATCTTTTGCAGCTGGAAATTACCGAGACAATCCTGCCCGACGATCTGGAAGGTGCCCTGCAGCAGATGCGCTGGATCGCCGACCGTGGGGTTGCCCTGGCACTCGACGATTTCGGAACCGGCTATTCGTCCCTGTCCTATCTGCGCGAACTGCCCCTGGATTGCCTGAAGGTTGATCGCAAGTTCGTCATGGACATGGAACGGGACCAGAGCACCCGCCACATCGTAGAAGCCATCGTCGCCATGGCCCAGGCCATGGATCTGAAAGTGGTGGCGGAAGGGATCGAAACCCCGGCGCAGTGGGAAATCCTGAAGCGGCTGGGCGTGGAGGAGGGCCAGGGCTATCTGTTCGCCCGTCCGATGCCGGCGGAAGCCTTCGCCGAATTCATCCGGCATGGGGTCGGCACTTAACTGACGCCCCGGCGCGTCAGGGGGACTGCACGCAACGGGGCGGACGCACCCGCGCGCGCGGGGGGTTATTTCTCCAACTGCTCCAGCGGGTTCAGCACCTGTTCGCCCTTGCGCACGGCAAAGTGCAGTTGCGGGGCGCGGACATTGCCGGTCTGGCCGACCGTGCCGATCCCCTGCCCGCGCGTCACCCGCTGCCCCTGTTCGACGCCGATCGCATCCAGGTGCGCGTAGACGGTGACCCAGCCGCCATCATGGCGGATCAGAACCAGATTCCCGAATGATTTCAGCTGATTGCCCGCATAGGCGACGATACCGGCGTCGGCGGCGGCGACAGGCGTGCCCTTGCTGGCACCAATATTGATGCCATCATTGCGCAGGCCACCCGGCTTCTCGCCGAAACCCGACAGGATGGTGCCACGCACCGGCCAGAGGAAACGGCTGCCGGCCCGTGGGGGCGGCTGATCGGCTTTCGCCGGGGCCGGTGGCGGGGCCACGGCAGCCACTTGGGTCTGGGCAGGCTCCTGGGCAGCCGGCCGCCGCTCCGCCGGCGTGACATTCGTCGCGGCCGATCCAGCAGCGGGCGGTGTGGGAGCGGGTGATATGGGGGCGGGCGTGGCATTGGCCGCGGGCGGCGGCGGAAGGCTTTCCGCCTCCACACCCCTGCGCGCGTTGCCGCCGGCATTGCCGCCATTGGCCGGTGGCGTCGGGGCCGACGGGGGCGGGCGGGTCATGGGTGCAGGTGATGCACCCGTAGCGGCATTGGGGACCGTTCCCACCGGCTGGGTGGCCGGCGGGGGCAGCGTCGCGACTTCCACGGCGGGCCGCTGGCTGCGTTCGGTCGGGCTCAGGCTGGTGGCCGGCGGTTGATCCGGCTTTCGCGATGGGGCGGAAACCGGGGGCCTGGCCAGCGTGCCGGCTGCTGTGGCCGGCGCAGCCGCCACCACCGTGGCCGGTGTGGGGCTTCGCCCCGGCAGACGGATATTCTGACCCGTCTTCAGTGTATAAGGCGCCTGGATATTGTTCATCCGCACCAGTTCGGACATGTCGACCTGAAACTGGCGCGACAGACCATAGAGCGTGTCACCCGCCTTCACGACATAGGTGCGGGGGACCGGCAGCAACAGCCGCTGCCCCGCGGTCAAGGTATAGGGCGGGTTCAGGCCATTGGCCTCGATCAAGTCGCGCAGTGGCACATTATACTGCTGTGCGAGACGATACAGCGTATCACCCTTGGAGACGAAGATACTGTTGGGGGCGGCGGCCACCGTCGATTTGACCGCACGGGCCGGAAGGTCACCCTCCGTGGAACAGCCGGCCGCCAGCAGACCCACCAGCAGCAGGGCAACGGGCGTGCCGACGCGGCGGCTCAGGCCGAAACCGGGTCCGGCGCCACTTCCGGCAACAGGGGAACGAACCTGACGGGCCACAGTACCTCTCGCTTCAATCCAGTCTCGTCACGCCGGATGCGGACCACATTCAGCGCCCGGTGGTCCGGGCCCAACGGGATGACCATGATACCACCAACCGCCAGTTGATCTACAAGATCAGGCGGAGGATTGCCAATACAGCCGGCGGTCACCAATATCCTCTCAAAGGGTGCAGCTTCAGGCCAACCCCGGATTCCATCCCCCACCCGCACGGTAATGTTGTGCAGACGCAGGGCGACGAACCGCTGTTCGGCCTCCTGCGCTAAGGGCCGGTGGCGTTCCATCGTATAGACGCGCCGCGCGATCTTGGACAGGATCGCTGCTTGGTAACCGGACCCGGTGCCGATTTCCAGCACCTTGTGCCGGTCGCCCAGTTCCAGGGCCTGGGTCATCAGGCCCACGACCTGCGGCTGGCTGATGGTCTGGCCGTGCCCGATGGGCAGGGCCGTATCCTCATAGGCCTGGTCGCGGAAGGGGCGCGGCACGAACAGCTCCCGCGGGATCAGCTCGATCGCGCGCAGCACATTCACATCCGTCACCCCCTGGCGGCGCAGAAGCATCAGCAACCTGATCTTGCGCGCCGCCCCGCCACTCATGCGAACACCCCTTTCAGACCCTCCAGGCACGCATAATGCGTCAAGTCCAGGAAGATCGGGGTGACGGCGATGCCGCCATGGTTGACGACATGCACGTCGGTATCAACGGGCACATCCTCGTCCCCCCGCGCCGCGCCGATCCAGAAATATCGGCGGCCGCGCGGATCGACCCGCTCGTCCAACTCATCCCCGATCTTGCGGTTGCCGTGGCGGACGACATGGACGCCCGTCACATCCGCCACCGCCCGGTCGGGATAGTTCACGTTCATAAGCACCAGCCGGGGCCAGTCCGCCGCCATGGCCTTGCGCACCACCTCGGCGCCGAACGCCTGGGCCACGGCCCAGTTGGGCGGGCCGCCATGGGGCATGCGCTGGCTCATGGCGATGGCCCGCACGCCCAGCAGCGTGGCCTCCATGGCGCAGGCGATCGTGCCGGAATAGGTCACATCCTCGCCCAGATTGCTGCCATGGTTGATGCCGGACAGCACCAGCGCCGGCTTCTTGTCCGCCATCAGATGATTGATGGCCAGCAGGACGCAGTCGGTGGGCGTGCCGTCCACGGCAAAGCGCTTGGCCCCCAGTTCGCGCAGGCGCAGCGGCCGGTGCATGGTCAGGCTGTGGCTGGCGCCGGACTGTTCGGTTTCCGGCGCCACCACCCAGACATCATCGGTCAATTCACGCGCAATCGCTTCCAGCACACCGATACCGGCGGCATGGATGCCGTCATCATTGCTGATCAGGATGCGCGTACCGGTGAAGTCGAACTCAGCCATGGGCCGTGATCCGCTCCAGCCCGCCCATATAGGGGCGCAGCGCCTCGGGGATCAGGATGGAGCCGTCGGCCTGCTGGTAATTTTCCAGCACGGCAATCAGACAGCGGCCCACGGCCGTGCCGGACCCGTTCAGCGTATGCACGAACTGGGTGGCCTTCTCCCCCTTGGTGCGGAAGCGGGCCTTCATGCGCCGTGCCTGGAAATCCCCGCAGTTGGAGCAGGACGAGATTTCGCGATAGGCGCCCTGTCCCGGCAGCCAGACCTCGATATCGTAGGTCTTCTGGGACGTGAAGCCCATATCGCCGGTGCAGAGCGTGACCGTGCGGAACGGCAGGCCCAGGCGCTTCAGCACCGTTTCGGCCGCGTCGGTCATGCGCTCATGTTCGGCGGCCGATTGATCGGGTCGGGTGATGGATACCATCTCCACCTTGTAGAACTGGTGCTGGCGGATCATGCCGCGCGTGTCGCGCCCGGCCGACCCGGCCTCCGACCGGAAACAGGGGGTGCGGGCCGTCAGGCGCAGGGGCAGTTCCTCGCCATCCAGGATGGCATCATTGACCAGATTGGTCAGCGGCACCTCAGCCGTGGGGATCAGCCAGAAGCCGTTGGTGGTCTGAAACAGGTCCTCGGTGAACTTGGGCAACTGGCCCGTACCGAAGGCCGCATCGTCCTTGACCAGCAGCGGCGGCGACACTTCCTCATACCCGAATTCGCGCGTGTGGATGTCCAGCATGAAGTCGCCCAGCGCACGTTCCAGGCGGGCCAACTGCCCGCGCAGGACCGTGAAGCGCGCGCCCGACAGCTTGGCCGCCAGATCGAAGCTCATCAGGCCCAGGGCTTCGCCCAGCTCGAAATGCTGCTTGGCATCGACGATTTCCGTCGGCGTGCCCACGCGGCGGATTTCGACATTGTCATGCTCGTCCTTGCCATCGGGCACGTCGGCGGCCGGGATGTTGGGGTAGGAAGCCAGGATGCCATCCAACTCCACGCCCAGCGCCTTCTCGCGCTCTTCCAGCTGCGGCAACTTCTCCTTCAGGCCGGCAACCTCGTCCAGCAGCGGCTGGGCATCCTTGCCTTCCTTCTTGTAGGCGCCGATCAGCTTGGAGGCTTCATTGCGGCGGGCCTGCAATTCCTGGAACTGCGTCTGGCAGGCGCGGCGCTCCTGGTCCAGTTCCAGGATGCGGGAGGACAGCGGTTCCACTCCGCGCCGGGTCAGACCGGCATCAAAGGCTGCGGGATTGTCGCGGATGGAACGAAGGTCGTGCATGGAAAGCCAGCTTCGATAAGGGAGTGATGTGGAAGCTGTTTATAGGGGCGGAGGGGGGACGACGTCCAGTGAGCGAAAAGCCCCCCGATCAAAGCGGCAGACGCAGGACGGCGCGCAATCCCCCCTGCGGGCTGTCGCGCAGGACGACATCGCCGCCATGCCGCCGGGCGATGTCGCGGGCGATGGTCAGGCCCAGCCCGACGCCGCCCGTTTTCTGGTTGCGTGACGGCTCCAGCCGGTAGAAGGGGCGGAAGACGTTTTCCCGCTGAGTCTCAGGTATGCCCGGCCCGTCATCATCGATCAGGATTTCGACGAAACTGCCCTTGCGCTCCAGCCCCAGCCAGACATGCTTGCCATAGCGGGCGGCATTGCCGATCAGGTTGGACAGGCAGCGGCGCACCGACAGCAGACGCAGGGGCAGCATCACGGCATCGCCCTGCGTGACCATCGGGTCCAGGGTCAGCCGCGCCCCTTCCCGGCGCGCATTGCCCGCCATTTCAGCTAGCAGCAGCGACAGGTCGACATTGCGCTGTTCCTCCTCCCCGTCACCGCGGGCAAAGGACAGATAGCCATCAATCATCACCTGCATCTCGGCCACGTCCGCCTTCAGCTCCTCCACCTCCGCCATGTCGGGCATCATGGCCAATTGCAGCTTCATGCGGGTGAGCGGCGTGCGCAGGTCGTGGCTGACGCCGGCCAGCATTTCCGTGCGCTGGGCGATCTGGCGCCGGATTCGGTCGCGCATCAGCAGGAAGGCATGGGCGGCCTGTCGCACCTCAACGGCCCCTTCCGGTCGGAAATCGCTGATGTCGCGGCCCTTGCCGAAGGCATCGGCAGCCACGGCCAGCCGGCGGATGGGCCGGATCTGGTTGCGCATGAACAGGGTGGCGATGGAGAACAGCACCAGCGCGCTGCCCAGCATCCAGATGATGAACAGATAGGAGGTGAAGCTATAGAGCCGGCGTTCCGGCGACAGCACAGACAGGACCCCATCCGGCAGCTGCACCCGGATTTCGATCCATTTATGGGCGACATTGCTGTTGATGCGCCAGGGCCGGCGCACGCGGTCATCCAGCGCCTGCCCCAATGTCTCTTCCAACGCACCGCGCAGCCGCGGCGGCGGATCGGGCAGTTCTTCACCCGGTGTCCAGGTGAACAGGATGTCGGTATTGCGCGCCGCCATGGTCAGGGTCTGTTCGCGCGCCATGTCGTCGGGATCACGCCCCATCTGTTCGATGACGAAGGCGATTTCGCCCGCCACGCCGTTGGCCAGGCGGTTGGTCATCGTATCCCAATGGCGGTCATAGAAGACGAAGGTGGCGATGGCCTGGGCCAGGACCACGGGCGTCATCATGATCAACAGCGACCGCGCGAACAGAGTCGCCGGCACATAGCGTTTCAGGCCACGCAGAGGCCGGGGCCGTTTCTGCCAGAGAAGGCGCAGCCTGTCGCTCAATCCGGCCTCAACACATAACCTTCGCCGCGCACAGTCTGAAGATAACGCGGCTCCCGCGGGTCATCCTCCAGTTTTCGGCGCAGGCGGGTGACCTGAACATCAATGGTCCGGGCATTGGCCGCATCGACACCGGCCTTTTCCACCAGGGCTTCCCGGTTGAGGACGGTGCCGGGTTCCGCCGCCAGCACCCGCAGCAGCCCGGACTCCATGGCTGTCAGCCGGATGATCTCCCCGCCTGCCCGCAGTTCCTCCCGCTCGGCGTCGAACAGATATCGCCCCAGGCGGATCAGGTGGGGCGACGCGGGCGGGGTGATGATCGCCCCCTGTCGCGCCCGCCGCCGCAGAATGGCATTCAACCGTAGCACCAGTTCCCGTGGCTCGAACGGCTTGGCCAGATAATCATCGGCCCCGGCTTCCAGCCCCTGGATGCGGTCATCGGCCTCGCCGCGCGCCGTCAGCAGCAGGATGGGCGTATCCCCCCGCGCCGAAAGGTCGCGGCACAGGTCCAGCCCGCTTTCACCCGGCATCATCACGTCCAGAACAATCAGATCGACGGCCAGCCCCGCCAGACGGGCGCGGGCATCGGCGGCATCCGCCGCACCGGTGACCAGAAAGCCGTTCTGGCCCAGATACCGACGCAACGCCTCCCGCAGACGCGTGTCATCGTCCACGACCAGGATGTGGGGCAGATCGGCAGGGTCGGTCATCATGGCCCCTTGCATAACACGACCGGGGCCAATGGTCACCGCTTGCCAGGCGGTGGGAACTTCGCCCGGTCGTCGGCGTCGATGATGCCCAGCATGACGGTGCGGAAACCTTCCACCGCAGCGGCACCTGCCGCGCGGTAGGCCTGGGCGATGCGGGCGCGCTGTGCGTCCGATAGGCTGCGTTCCAGTTCCACGCCCTTTTCCGTCAGAGTCAGCAGCCGCTGGCGCCGGTCCTTGGTGCCCGGTCGCTGCGCGATATATTCCTGATCGACCAGATCGGTCAGCACCCGGCTCAGGCTCTGCTTGGTGATCTGCAGAATGCCCAAGAGCTCCGTTACGGTAATACCAGGGTAGCGTCCCACGAAATACACGACGCGGTGATGCGCGCGCCCCAACCCGATTTTTGCAAGCATTGCATCGGGTTCGGCGGTAAAGTCGCGGTATGCGTAGAACAGCAGCTCGATGCCCTGTCGGAGATCCTCCTCACGGAGGAACAGCGGGTTCGGTCCTGATTTTACGTCAGCCATGTTGACTTATTTCTGCAATTCTGTAACGTGGGCGAAGTCCCATGGGACATAAAGTAACGAGGAAACCAAGGCAATGTCGATCATCCCCTTCCATGACCGTGACGGTCACATCTGGTTCGACGGTGAGCTGATTCCGTGGCGTGACGCGAAGGTACACGTCCTGACCCACGGCCTGCACTACGGAAGCTGTGTATTTGAGGGGGAGCGCATTTACAACGGTTCCATCTTCAAGTCGCGCGAACACAGTGTGCGCCTGAAGCGGTCGGGTGAACTGCTGGGCTTCGACATCCCCTACAGCGTGGACGAGATCGAGGCGGCGAAGGTCGCCACCTGCAAGGCCGCCAACATGACCAACGGCTATATCCGTCCGGTCGCCTGGCGTGGCAGCGAGATGATGGGTGTGTCCGCCCAGCATAACAAGATCCATCTGGCCATCGCCTGCTGGGAATGGCCCAGCTACTTCACCCCGGAAGCCCGCATGAAGGGCATCCATTTGCAGCTGTCCAAATGGCGCCGCCCGGCCCCCGACACGGCCCCGACGGAAGCCAAGGCCGCCGGCCTGTACATGATCTGCACCATGTCCAAGCACGCGGCCGAAAAGGACGGGTTCCAGGACGCGCTGATGCTGGATTATCGCGGTCTGGTCGCGGAGGCCACGGGCGCCAACTTCTTCATGGTCAAGGATGGCGTCATCCACACGCCGACGCCGGACTGCTTCCTGAACGGCATCACGCGCCAGACCGTCATGGATCTGGCCAAGCGTCGCGGCTATCAGGTCATCGAACGCCACATCCAGTTGGAAGAGGTCCAGGGCGCCTCGGAAATCTTCCTGACGGGTACTGCGGCGGAAGTGACCCCGGTGGGCCGTATCGGTGACTGGACCTACACGCCGGGCGAAGTTTGTCGTAATCTGATGTTGGATTACGATGCGCTGGTGAATGGCCGCCTGGAAGCCGCCGCCGCCGAATAAGCGGAAGCGGCCCGACTGGGTTCAGGAAAGGGCGGCCGGAGCAGATCCAGCCGCCCTTTTTTCATGGACCAGGGAGAGCGATCATGACCGTCCGTCCTCCTCAGTACCTGACCCCGGATTTCCAGGCCCGCTCCGGTTTTTCAGCGCTGGAGGCCGAGATACTGGCCGAACAGGCCAGCAGCCTGGGCGCCATGGGGCGTGCCGTTGAACGCAGTCTGGCCGCCTGGCGCGATTGCCCCGCTGACGACACGGCCCAGCGCGAAGCATTGCTGAACGAGGCGGCCCGCGCCGTCTGGCATTACTTCATCCAGCGGGAGGTCTGTGGCGTGCGCGACCACAGCGATGCCATCGACACCTACAAGATACCGCCCGTCGTCCTGATGCGGCTGGGCACTGTCCGCTGACCCGTGACACCCTTTCCATTCGCAGGAGCCCGCCTTGATCGACCATACCGGCGTCAATGTCAGCGATTTCCAGAAAAGCAAACGCTTCTACCAGATGGCACTGGGGGCGATCGGCTATGAATTGCTGATGGAGTTTCCGGCTTCCGTGACAGGCGGCGCCAATGTTGCCGGTTTCGGCGAGGGCGGGAAGACGGATTTCTGGATCATCGAAGGCACGCCCAACAGGCCCATCATCCATGTCGCCTTCCGGGTGGAAGACCGCGCCACGGTGGACGCCTTCCATGCCGCCGGGCTGGCGGCCGGTGGCACCGACAATGGCGGCCCCGGCATCCGTGCCCATTATCATCCGAACTATTACGGGGCCTTCATCCTTGATCCCGACGGCCACAATATCGAGGCGGTGTGTCACAAGCCATCGGGTGCGTGATCCCGGCAGTCGATTACGGCACCCGGCGCAGCAGCCGGTCCATGAAGCCACCGCCGGGGCAGACCAGCCCGTCCTCGGCCGCGCAGGGCGCACGGGTGAAGGCCACCACGGAGACGCGGCCCAGCACCCGTTCCAGCGGCACATAGCCGACATCGTTCAGGAACCGGCTGTCGCCGGAATTGTCGCGATTGTCGCCCGATACGAAGATGTGGTCTTCGGGCACGACATATTCGGCGGTATTGTCGGCAAAGCCGCTGTCGGTCTGTTCCAGGATCAGGTGCTGCCGGCCGCCGGGCAATGTTTCCCGATATTCCGTGGCCTGGACCGAAACGCCATTATGGGTGCGGTAGACATAGTCCCGGACCCTCTCCCGCTCGACCATCTCGCCATTGATGTAAAGGCGGCCCTCGCGCCATTGCAGGCGGTCGCCCGGCAGGCCGATGACCCGCTTCACCAGATCGGTTTCGTCCTTCCCCTTGCGAAAGACGATGACGTCACCGCGTTCCGGGCGGATGTCGGGGATGCGGCCGCTGCCAAAGGGCAAGGGCACGAAGGGCGTGGAAAAGCGGCTGTAGCCATAGGCGTATTTGGCCGCATAGAACTGATCGCCGACGGTCAGGGTGGGCAGCATGCTTTCCGACGGCACATAGAAACCGGCGAACAGCAAAGTGGTTACCAGCACATAGAAACCACCGACGAAGCCGACCAGTCTCCCCCATTCCTTGAGTTTGGCTGAAATCGGCATCGTCCATCCTTTCCGGATCAATAGTCGGCAGCAACCCAGCGGAACAGACGGTCCCACCAGCCGCCACCGGGGCAGACCAGACCATCTTCGGGTGAGCAGGACTTGCGGGCGAAGGCCACCATGGACACGCGGCCCAGCACACGCTCCACCGGGATATAGCCGACCTGACGCAGATAGCGGCTGTCCTGCGAATTGTCGCGATTGTCGCCCATCATGAACAGGTGGCCTTCCGGCACCTTATATTCGGGCGTGTTGTCGGCATAGCCGTCGTCGCGCTGTTCGATGATCAGGTGCTTGCGGCCGTTGGGCAGGGTTTCCGTATATTCGGTCACCTGCACGACGCTGCCGCCATTGTCGCGGTAGGAATAGTCGCGGTTCTTTTCCCGCGGCACTTCGGCGTCATTGATGTAAAGCCGCCCTTCACGCACCTGGATCGTGTCGCCGGGCAGGCCGATGACGCGCTTCACATAATCTTCTTCCGTCGTGGGCAGGCGGAAAACCACGATATCGCCGCGTTCCGGCATGATGTCCGGGAAGCGCCCGCTGCCGAACGGCAGCGGCACGAAGCTGGTGGAGAAGCGGCTGTAGCCATAGGCATATTTGGCGGCATAGAACTGGTCGCCGACCTTCAGCGTGGGCAGCATGCTTTCCGATGGAACGTGGAAACCTGCGAACAGCAGCGTGTTGATGGTGAGATAGAAGGCGGCGACAAAGCCGATCAGACCCGCCCATTCCCGTAACACTGCGCGCAACGTCCATACTCCCGGTCATCAAGGTTGCCGCCACCATGCCCGGCGGCGTTCCCTGGGTCAATCTCCACCCGTCTGGGCCCACATGGGACCAATTCACGCGGTGGCGGTGTCTGCTTCTACTGCGGCGTCGTCTTCGGCCGGTGCGGCTTCAACGGCATCGGCGCGGCGTTCCAGCACGGCGGCAAAGAAGCCGTCCGTGTCGTGCCGCAGCGGGGTCAGGCGCAGCATGTCCGTGTCCACCGGGGGCTTTCCCCAGGCGGCGGGCCAGGCGGACGCCACCGGCAACAGGGTGAAGTCCGGATGGCTGGCCAGAAATGCCTCCACCTGGCCTTCATTCTCCTCCCGCAGGACCGAGCAGGTGGCATAGACCACGCGCCCGCCGGGCCGGACCAGCCGGGCCGCACTGTCCAGGATGCTGGCCTGCAGCGGCACCAGTTCGGACAGGCCGGGCCCCAGCGGGCGCCAGCGGCTGTCCGGGTTGCGGCGCCAGGTACCCGTGCCCGAACAGGGCGCATCCACGACGACACGGTCAAACTTGCCCTTGTGCCGCTTCACCCAGGGGTCGCGTTCGGTCTTGATGGCGCGGGTTTCGATATTGTGCAGGCCGGCGCGGCGGAACCGCTCCTTGGCGCGCGTCAGACGGCCTTCCAGCACGTCGGTGGCGACCACGCGGCCCTTATTGTCCATCATGGCGGCGATGGCCAGGGTCTTGCCCCCGGCCCCGGCGCAGAAATCCACGACCTGCATGCCCGGCCGTGCGTCAGTCATGAAGGCGACCAGCTGCGAGCCTTCGTCCTGGATTTCGATCATGCCGTCCTTATAGGCGTCCAGCGCCATGATGGGCGCGCGGCCGGCCAGGCGCAGGCCCACCGGCGACAGGTCCGTCGGCTGCGCCTTGATGCCCGCATCGGCCAGGGCCTTCATGGCTTCCTCGCGCGTGGCCTTCACCGGATTGACGCGCAGGTCCAGCGGCGCCTCGCCCAGCATGCCCGACGCTTCGGCCAGGAAGCGGTCGCCGAAGGTGGCGCGCATGGACGCCTCGGCCCATTCCGGCACCTCGGCCTGCACGGCCTCCGGCTGCGACGGATGGTCCAGTGTGTGCGTGTCCAGCGCCCGGATCAGCTTGCGTTCCCGGTCCGACAGCGGGGCCGGCGCGAACTTGGCCCCGTTGAACAGGCCGGCCACGGCGTCGGCCGTCCGGCCTCCCGACAGGATGCAGTCGGCGATGACCAGGGCGCGCGGATCGGGCATATGGTTCACCCGCTCCAGCCACCAATGCAGCCGGGCCCAGCGGCGCATGACGCCATAGACCGCCTGGGCGATCTCCGCCCGGTCCTTGGCCCCGATATAGCGGCGGGCACGGAAGAAGGCGCTGGTCACGGCATCGGCCGGGCGCGGGGTGTCCATCACCTCGGCAAGCAGGTCGGTGGCGGTGGCCAAACGGGCGGCGGGGGTCATGGTTCTTCTTCCGGTACAGTGCGGCTGGCAAAGCCGGGGACTATAGGGCCGGGCGCGGGTCACGGGAAGTGCCCAGCTGCCATGGCTGCCCATCGCCGGCTTGCCGGACAGAGGGTTCTTCCATCATACTGACACCGGTTACCAATGGAAGATCCCCATGCGCCGCCTGTCCGCCCTGTTCCTTGCCCTAACCAGCCTTGTCACCGGCCCTGCCCTTGCCGACGGGCGCATCTTCATCGCGGGCGACAGCACGGCCGCCCAGTATGGACCGGAAAGATACCCGCAGTTGGGCTGGGGCATGGTGCTGGCCTGCAATCTGGACGGCAATGTGATGGTGGAGAACCGGGCCGCCGGCGGGCGCAGCACCAAAAGCTATATCGCTGAAGGAAGGTTCGACGCCCTGTTCCGGGACATCGCGGCTGGCGACACGCTGCTGGTCCAGTTCGGGCATAATGACACGACGGTCGCCAAGCCGGAGCGGTACACAACCCTGCCCGACTTCCGCGTCAACCTGCTGCGCTTCATCGCCACCGCGCGGGAGAAGGGCGCACGGGCCGTGCTGCTGACCCCCGTCGCCATCCGCAGCTTTGATCAGGGTGTGTTGCAGGAGACCTTGGGTGAATACGCGGCCGTGACACGCGCGGTGGCGAAGGAGACGGCAACACCGCTGATCGACCTTGCCGCCGACAGCCGCGCCTATTTCCAGACCATCGGCGAGGAGCCGTCCAAGGCCTTCTATCTTCACTACGCGAAGGAAGCCGGCTACCCGCGCTGGCCCGATGGCATCAGGGACGACGTCCATTTCAGCGAAATCGGCGCCCGCGCCGTCGCCTCGCTGGTGGCGGCGCGGCTACAGGCGCTGAACCTGCCGGTCTCCGCGCACATCCTGCCCCTGTCCGCCATTAACCCGCCGACCCTGGGTGGTCCCACCTGCCCTTAACGGACGGGCGTGAAGGGCGGCAGGGCAGACGGGTCCGTGGCCTTGTAGGTGAAGCCATGGCCGGGCGACCATTTGCCGTCGCTGAAGAATTCCGCCTGCGTTGTCATGCCGTCGCCGGTGACGATCATGGTCGACCGCACCTTGCTGATCTTGGGATGGCCCGCCACGTCCTCCTCCGCGATCAGGCGGCCGGGACCCTCGGCATGCATCCGACCCTGGGTATTGAAGCCGCCGGTCGTGAAATAGTGATAGACCAGCGACTTGGAGGGGCCGTCCCAGACGATCATGGTTTCACCGCCATAGGACTGGTCGGCCAGGGAATGGGTGATGCGAACCGCCCTGCCCCCCAGCGCCCATTCCCAGCGTGCGATGTCGGTCATGGGCTTGCCGTCCGGCCCCTTGCCCTCGCCCTTCCAGGTCTTGCCCACGAAACCGGCGATATCAGCGAACGGGTCCGGATCGCCGGCCATGGCCGGTGACAGGAACAGCGACACCATCGCCAGCAGCAGCGTGACTACCCGGAACATCTGCTTCATCATGCCCTCCCGCGCATTCAATAATCTGGCAGAAAGGCTGTGCCCCGATCGGCGCCCTGTCAACGGGCCTCGACGCGACAAGCCACGCGGCCAAACGGGGATTTGGACAACCGCCCTCACCTTCCCCATTGCGTCATGCCGACACTGCACCTACACTCAAACAAGCGTTTGAGAATGTCCGGTCGTCTGGCCGGCTAAGAATTCTTGGGAGGGATCATTATGGCGGGACGCATGCAGGACAAGATTGTCCTGGTGACGGGTGGTGCATCGGGAATCGGTCTGGCTACGGCGCGGGCGCTGGTGCGCGAAGGGGCCAAAGTCGTCATCACCGACCGCAATGTGAAGGGTGGTGAGGCCGCCGCCGCCGAATTGGGCGCGCAGGTGGAGTTCCTGGCCCAAGACGTGACGCGCGAA
This sequence comes from Niveispirillum sp. FG148, assembly GCF_057809655.1. Taxonomy (NCBI): domain Bacteria; kingdom Pseudomonadati; phylum Pseudomonadota; class Alphaproteobacteria; order Rhodospirillales; family Azospirillaceae; genus Niveispirillum; species Niveispirillum sp. FG148. Next base: position 4,060 of record NZ_JBMDKJ010000020.1, on the reverse strand, counting down.
GAACGCTGGGTCGACATCATCGCTCATATTGTCGAGAAATATGGCCGTCTGGACGGGCTGGTGAACAATGCCGGCTGCGGTTCCATGCACAATATCGAGGAAGAGACGCTGGAGGGCTGGCGTTTCGTCCATGCCGTCAATGTCGAATCGGTTTTCCTGGGCTGCAAGCACGGGATCAAGGCCATGAAGCAGACGGGCGGCGGGTCCATCGTCAATATTTCTTCGGTCGCCGGCCTGCTGGGCGCGCCGGATCTGCCGGCCTATTGCTCCTCCAAGGGCGCCGTGCGGCTGCTGACCAAGTCGGTCGCCATGTGGTGTGCGCAGCAGAAGTACGAGATCCGCTGCAATTCCGTGCATCCGTCCTTCCTGGAAACACCCATGGTGCAGTCGATGATCGATATCGCCCCGGATGGGGAGAAGATGCGCCGTCGCCTGGAACGCACCTCGCCGCTGGGCCGCATGGGCAAGCCGGAAGATGCGGCCAATATGGTGCTGTTCCTGCTGTCCGACGAAAGTCCGTTCGTCACGGGTGCGGAATTCGTCGTCGATGGCGGCACCACAGCCCAGTAATACCGTGTCTTTTCAAGGAAGAATGCACATGACCACGCATCCGCTGTTCGACCTGACGGGCAAGGTGGCGCTGATCACCGGTTCCTCGCGCGGGATCGGCAAGTCCATCGCCCAGGAATTCGCCCGCGCCGGGGCCAAGGTCGTCATCTCCTCGCGCAAGATTGACGCCTGCCTGACCGTGCGGGACGAGATCATCGCCGCCGGGGGCCAAGCCATCGCGGTCCCCTGCAATATCGGCCGCAAGGAGGATCTGCAGGCCCTGGTCGATGCCACGCTGGCCGAATGGGGCCGCATCGACATCCTGGTCGCCAATGCCGCCATCAACCCGGTCTATGGTCCGCTGGCCAGCGTCAGCGACGATGCCTGGGACAAGATCATGGGCAGCAACCTGCGCAGCACCTGGCAATTGTGCAACATGGTGCTGCCGGCCATGGCGGAGCGCCAGGACGGCACGGTCATCATCCTGTCTTCCATCGCCGGTCTGCGCGGCAATCCCGTCATCGGCGCCTATGGCGTGTCGAAGGCGGCTGAGGCGGCGCTGGTCCGCAACCTGGCCGTGGAATATGGCCGTGCCAATATCCGCGTGAACGCCATTGCGCCCGGCATCATCGAAACCGACTTTGCCAAGGCGCTGACCGACAATCCCGACATTGCCAAGGCTGTGATGCGCCGCGCGCCGCTGGGCCGGTTCGGCAAACCGGAGGAGATTGCGGGCGTCGCCCTGATGCTGGCAGCACCTGCCGGCAACTTCATGACGGGTCAGGTCCTGGTGGCCGACGGTGGTGCCACCATCGCCGACCCGACCATTCTCTGATCAGGGGACCGGTGATGAGTGAAGGAAAGGGTGCGGCCGTCCTGATCGACGTGCTGCCACAGCACCGTTTCGATGAAGCGGCGCTGTCCGTCTGGCTGTCGGCCCATCTGGACGGGTTCCAGGGGCCGGCGACGGTACAGCAGTTCCAGGGTGGGCAGTCGAACCCGACCTTTCTGGTCGCCGATGCGGCGGGCCGCCGCTATGTCCTGCGCAAGAAGCCGCCCGGAAAGCTGCTGCCCAGCGCCCATATGATCGAGCGGGAATTCCGCGTCATGCGGGCGTTGGCGGCGACGGCGGCCCCGGTGCCGAATGTGCGCCTGCTGTGCGAGGATGCCGCCATTATCGGCACGCCCTTCTATGTCATGGACCATATCGACGGGCGCGTCCTGTCCGACGTGGCGCTGGACGGTTTCAGCGGGGAAGAGCGTACCGCCATCTATGACAGCATGAATGAAACGCTGGCGGCCTTGCATGGCGTGGATTGGCGGGCTGCCGGCCTGTCGGATTTCGGCAAGCCGGAACAGTACATCCTGCGCCAGACGGAACGCTGGTCGAAGCAGTTCCTGGCCGCCAAGGGCGACAGCGACATTCCCGCCATGGACCGGCTGATGGAGTATCTGCCGCGCGCCGTGCCGGCCGCGGAGGAGACCACCATCGCCCATGGCGACTTCCGCCTGGGCAATCTGATGCTGGACAAGACGGAACCGCGCGTCGTCGCCATCCTGGATTGGGAACTGGCGACCTTGGGTCATCCGCTGTCGGATCTGGCCTATAATTGCATAGCCTATCACCTGCCGGCCGGGATCAAGCAGTTCCCGGGCCTGGTCGGCATCGATCTGGCCGCCACTGGCATCCCGTCAGAGGCCGACTATGTAGCCGCCTATTGCCGGCGCACGGGCCGCAGCGGCATTCCCGACTGGCCCTACTTCCTGGCCTTTGCCTTCTTCCGCATCGCATCGATCTGCCAAGGCGTCTATGCCCGCGCCCTGGCCGGCAACGCCGCCGATCGCAAGGCCCTGGCTTATGGCGAGGTGGCGCGCGCGGCCGCCGAAACCGGCTGGCGTTTCGTGTCCGACCGCACCTGACGGGACGGTCTCCTCACTATTTGTTCTTGAAATGTTCTGAATTCATCATCAGGATGCCGTCATGGACAGGCATCCTGATGATATCCTGCCCGACCGTCCGGTGAAGGGGCGCGGCGCCGTCTCCAACCATGCTGGCCGGTTCGAGCGTGAAAGCCGCCATCGCATCGACGATGGCTGGCAAGCCCCGGTCCTGCCTGATGACGACGGTCCGGAACCGGACGACGCCCCAAGGCTGCGCACCCGCCTGCTGCCCGACACGGCGCGCAGCATCATCGCCCGCAATGACAGCCCCGACATTAATTTCGACCAGTCGGTGAACCCTTATCGCGGCTGTGAACATGGCTGCGTCTATTGTTTCGCCCGCCCCAGCCATGCCTATCTGGGCCTGTCGCCAGGGCTGGATTTCGAAACCATGCTGTTCGCCAAGAAGGAGGCGGCCGCCCTCCTGGACAGGGAACTTCGGGCAAAGAGCTATGTCTGCAAGCCGCTGGCCCTGGGCGCCAACACCGACCCCTATCAGCCCGTGGAGCGGACGGAACGCGTCACGCGGTCGGTGCTGGAGGTCTGCCGCGATTTCAACCAGCCCGTGGCCATCATCACCAAATCGGCCCTGGTCATGCGGGATATCGACATTCTGGCCCCCATGGCGGCACGCGGTCTGGCCTCGGTCGCGATCTCCATCACAACCTTGGACCCCGCGCTGGCCCGGTCCATGGAACCGCGCGCCAGCAGCCCGTCCAGGCGGCTGGCCGCCATCGGCGCCCTGACCAAGGCGGGCATCCCCGTCGCCGTCCTGTCCAGCCCTATGATTCCCGGTCTGAACGACCATGAGATGGAGGCGATCCTGGCTGCCGCTGCCGACCAGGGGGCGTGTGCTGCCAGCTATATCCTGCTGCGTCTGCCGCTGGAAATCGCGGACCTGTTCAGCGAATGGCTGCAGGCCCATACCCCCAACCGCGCCGAAAAAGTCTTGAGCCTGATACGGCAGGCCCGCGACGGCGCGCTTTATCGATCGGAATTCAAGACACGGATGAAGGGCACCGGGCCGGTAGCAGAAATGCTGTCACAACGGTTCAAACTGGCCTGCCGTCGCCTGGGACTGGAAAAGCGGAACTGGCAGATGGACTGCACCCAGTTCCGCCCACCGCCCCGGCCGGGCGACCAGATGCAGCTTATTTGAAATATATGGGGGGCATGGCCCCCACTGCAAAGGTTGATCTTTATTATATTTTCATCTTATATATATTCTAATTTATTATGAGCAGGATCATGGATTATATCAAGAAAATACGGACAATGTACAATCTTGGCGTCAATCTTCATCAGGAAGGAGAGATCTATTCTGCAATAAAAATATACGAGGACATTTTAAATTCATCATTTAAAGACCCATTGATTTCTCAAAATTCCCTGAACAATCTAGCTGCTGCCAACCTGGAATTAGGCGATGCAGTAAAGGCGGAAATTCTATACAGAGATTTTTCACAAAAATATAAAAACAGCCTTGATGCTTTAAAAGGGCTGTCTTTAAGCGATGATCACGTCCCCGTGCGTGGTGTAGGAGCGGCGGGATCATCGCGCTCTCCGGCTT